>USEW01000064.1 GCA_900553845.1 uncultured bacterium | reverse complement strand
AGTAATATTATTTTATCTTATTTATTAAGGCTTCTACTTGTTTCTTTTCATCATCACTTAAATTAAAATTTAAATAATCTTCAAAATAGTCTATTGCACTTCTTTTGTCACCTTTCGCCATAAAAAATATACCCAATTTTTTATAGGCTATTTCAAAGTTTTCATTTAAAACAATTGCCCTAAGAAGATACGATATTGCTTTATCTATTTCATCATTTGCTTCATATGCTAAAGCAGTTTTATAAAAAATTGCAGGATTATCATCTTTTTGTTCAATAACATTTTCAAAATAGCTTATTGCACTTTGATAATCACCCTGTTCAAAAGAAATAACACCTAAGTCCCAATTAGCATCAATATCTTTTGGATTTTCATCTAAAATTTCATTTAAGACAAAAGACGCTTCCTCATACCGTTTGTCAATTGAATAAACACGAGCAAGATAATGTTTTAAAACGCTTATATCAGGCAAATTATAAACTGCTGTTTGAAGAAGATCAATTGCTTCAAGAATTTTATTTGTTTTAACATAGCTGTCACTTAAATTTACAATCGTTTGAACCATTTTATTATCGATATTTAAAGCTTTTAAATAAAATTCCTGAGCTTTATCACTGTCATTCAAATTAGCATAACATAAACCTATGTTACTTATTATATTTGGATTATTTTTATCATTTTCAAGGACTTCATTAAATATATCAAGTGCCTTATTGTAGTCTTTTTTATTAAAATATTCAAGTGCTTCTTTTATTTTATTTTCCATGTTTAAAATTATACAATAATTATGGTAAAATTTCTATATAAATAAATTATAGTAAAAAGGAGATAAAAAATATGTCAGGACATTCAAAATGGTCAACAATAAAACATAAAAAAGCTAAAGTTGATGCGCAACGCGGGGTTGCCTTTGCAAAATATTCCCGTGAAATTATTGTTGCTGCTAAACTTGGAGGTGGCGATTTATCTTCTAATTTCCGCTTAAGAACAGCAGTTGAAAAAGCAAAAGCAGGCGGTGTCCCAAATGATAACATTAAACGTGCCATTGAAAAAGCTACTAAGAGTAATGATACTGATAATTTTTTTGAGTTAACTTATGAAGGTTATGGACCAAATGGTGTTGCGATTTTTATTGAAACGCTTACTGACAATAAAAACCGTACAGCTGGCGATTTGAGAAGTTATTTTACCAAATATCAAGGTAACCTTGGAGAAAACGGTTGTGTTGGTTGGATGTTTAAACAATATGGATTAATTACTTTTGACAATAGTTTAAATTTTGATGAAATTTTTGAACATGCTATTGAACTTGGAGCTAATGATGCTTACGAAGAAGATGATGAAATAAAAGTTTTAACAAATCCTGAAGATTTTCAAACAATAACAGAAGGATTTGAAGCGTTAAATATTAAACCAAAAGAAGCCCAGCTTACAAGAATAAGTGAAAATACCGTTGACGTTGATAATATCGAAAATGCTAAACTTATTTTAAAGCTTATGGAAAAAATTGAAGAAAATGATGATGTCCAAAATGTTTATTCAAATTTTGAATTTACGGATGATGTCGAAAAAGCTCTTGAATTATAAAGAACTATTTATTACAAATAACTCTTTAATGTCTCAAGTGATCGAGTTGCCAAAAGCTCATTTTTCAATTTTTTATTCTTTCTTTGAGCTTTTGGCAACTCGATAGATTCAACTATACCCCAATTTGAGTTTATAGGCTGAAATTTTTTATGTTCTTGAAATGAAATATAATTTGTTAATGCCCCAAGCATTGTTGTTGAGGGCAAGGTTAATAATTTTTCGTTATTTAATTTTTTAACTGCATTAATACCAGTCAATAAGCCGCCAGCAATAGATTCTGTATATCCTTCTGTGCCTGTAATTTGTCCTGCAAAAAACACATTTTCATATTTTTCTAAGTTCAAAGTATTATTTAAAACTTTTGGACTATTAATAAATATATTTTTATGCATTACACCATATTTAACAATATTTGCATTTTCAAGCCCCGGGATTAAATGAATTAATTCTTTTTGTGCACTCCATTTTAAATTTGTCTGAAAACCTACAAGGTTATATAAACTTTTCGCCAAATTATCTTCTCTCAATTGCACAACAGCATAGTTTTCAATATTTGTCCGTTTATCAACAAGTCCAACAGGCTTTAAAGGACCATAACGTAATGTATCCACACCACGAGAAGCCATAACCTCAATTGGCATACAACTTTCAAAAAACATTGCATCTTTTTCAAAGCTTTTTAGTTCTATTTTTGGTGCATTTATTAAATAATTATAGAATTTTAAATACTCATCCTTATTCATAGGACAATTAATATAACAAGCTTCACCTTTATCATAACGATTTTGTATAAATGCTTTACTAAAATCAATACTATCTCTTTCAACTATAGGAGCAATTGCATCAAAAAAAGCGAGATTTTCTTCTTCAGTTAACTCAATAATACTTTGAGTTAATTTTTCCGAAGTCAATGGTCCGCTTGCAATTATTGTAATTTCATCTTTATTTATATTTGTCTTTTCTTCACGTATTAAATTAATATAAGGATTATCATTTATAAGTTTTGTTATTTTATTTGAAAACAATGCTCTATCAATAGCTAGAGCATCGCCTGCATTAACTTGAAAATCTTTAGCTGTTTTAATTAAAAAAGACCCCAAAAACTCAAGTTCTGCTTTCAATAAACCACTAGCATTTGTGATTTGTTTATTACCTAAACTATTTGAACAAACAAACTCAGCTAGTTTATCAGTTTTATGAGCACCTGTTTCAATATATGGTCGCATTTCATATAAATTGACATTGATTTTTTGTTTTGCTATTTGTAATGCTGCTTCACACCCTGCAAGTCCTGCTCCTATAATATTAATCATTATAAAATCATTTCCTCAAATGGTATTGTATCATTATAGCTAAACATATTTATAAATCCATATAATACCTCAGCTTTAAAATGTGAAGAACCAACTTGCAACATTATTTTCAAAGCTTCCCGTGTATTTTTTATTTTATACTCTGTTTTATTAAACGTTAAATTATCAAAAAAGTTACAAACAGACACAATAGATGTTTGAATATCAATATTTTGTAAACTTAAACCATAAGGAAAACCTGTACCATTTGCAATTTCATGGTGATTTAATGCAATTTTTGCAACATTCTCACTAATATTTAACTTATCTTTTAATATTCTATATCCAACTTCAGGGTGTGTTTTATATAATTTTGCTTCATCATTGGAAAGTCCTTCAATACTTTGCATATTTTGAGGTAAATATATTTTACCAATATCATGATATAAAGCGCCTAAAGTTATATCCGAAGCAACGTCCGGACTCAAGCCAAGTTTATATGATAAAGCCGCTGATAATATTGCTACATTTAAAGAATGGCAAAGTGAATATTCACCTAGCAATTTTAATTGAGAAAAATAATTTACTCCACTAATCAATAGCTTTATATCATATAGAATTTTATCACGTATTTCACTATACATTAAAACTACATTTGTATAATCACTTTTTTTAATTGCATCTAAAATTTTTGTATAAAATAACTTTATTCTATTTTGAGTGAGAGAATCTATTTTTGATGTTTTATTTACAACCCCATTAAAATTTGCAGTATCAAGTTTATCAATCGAAAAAACTGTTCTTGGAACGTGTGTCATAAGATAAGACTTTTCATTAAAAATAATATTTGATTTATTTGTAATTTTATCCGGATTTGAATTTAAATCAATCTTTTCATCATTATTTTTAACTATTGTGTCAAGCCTATATAATTTTGGAATTTGTCGAAGTATTTTGCCAGGTGTTAATATTTCACCAGCTTTTAAAAGTATATTTCCCAAATCATCAACAACATTAAAAAGTAATGTCTTTTCATCTAATAATTCTTCAACTGTAAGTGAATTCATATAACACCACACAAAAAATAAAAAATGTACTTTATGATTTATTTTTTTTAAGTATAATAAATATATTAATATGATATTATACACAATAAGATAGGTATTTGTCAATGGAAAATGTTTTTTTTGATGATTCAATATCAGACGAAATTTTCAAAACTTATGATGAAATTAATCAAAATTTTGACACCCCTATTTCAAAATGTGAAAGCGAAAATGAAAAACTTTTTGATATAATAAGTCAGTTATTTAACGAGAGTAAACTAAATAGCATTTGGATTAACGGTTTTGACAATATTAAAATTGAATGTGAAAATAAAGAACTTAACAATATAGATAATTTATTTACAAGCAATAACCAACTTGAAAAATTCATAAAATATTTAAGCCAAATGTCAAATCAAAAATTTGGTTCAAATAATTTTATTATTGAAGGGAATCTAAAATCAAATTTGCTATTTATGGGTGTTTTACCTTATAATTACCAAAGTGTTCCCATTTTATTAATACGTAAAACTGATGAAAATATACTTGTTGATAACAACTATGACAGTTCCATAATTAAATATTTAAGAAATGCAATAAGTGATAAACTGAACATTTTATTAGTAGGAAAAACAAAAAGTGGAAAAACTACATTATTAAATTACCTTATAAAAAATATTGAAAAAGAACAAAAATGTATAATAATTGAAAATTCAATCTCGGCCACTAATATAAAATCAAATTTTCCAAAAATAAATATTACACCTTTTTATGCAACTGATGAAATAGGTGATAATGAAATATTATCAAGAAAACTTCTAAATAAACTTTTGCTTATAGAAGCTTCAAATTTAATTTTAGATGAGCTTACAATAGGTGATGTTTCAGAATTTTTAATATACATTGATTCTTATTTTAGAGGTTCAATTTTTACAATTAATGCACAAGGGGCAAAAGATGCAATTAGTAAAATAAAAAAAATGATAAAATATCATATTTATCCCTCAAGCTTAATGTCAAATATAGATGTCACTCATAAAGCTATAAATAAGTTTTATCGCAAAATGGATAAGGACACTTTGGATGTTATAATTCTTGCAAAGGCAGATAGAAAAAGTGCTTTGGGTGTTGAAATAACTGAGGATATTGTAAAAAATAATATTAAAAATTTGACAAAACTTGAAACGGGTTGGTTTGAATTTTTTCAAATTAATAAAGAAATTCCAAAGTTACTAAACGGACTTGAGATTATGGAGTTGTTAAAACTGGATTCTCCAAAACAATTATCAAATATAATAAAAACACTTCATAATGCACAATATGATGGTATTATAAAGACAAAAGATGATGCTAAGAATTTTCTATTAGATAAATTTAAGCATTATCAGGATTAAAATTTAAGAAAATGTCATCATCTTTTGTCATATCATTCGGTATATAATTATTATTACCACGATTTTGTTCATAAAAATAGTTAAATGGTAAATAAGTAAGAGTTTCATTATTGTTTTTGTCTATTTTGTATGTTTCACCTGTTGTATCAGAATATCGATAAAAAATACGACCTGTTGAACCAAGTTGTCTATCTCCAATTATATTTGAATCTTTAATTTGAAGATTATTCTTTTGAATAATTTGAGAAATATGTTTTGCTATTTCTTCAAATTGTGCTTTGGAACGTGGGTAAATTACAATAGCTTTGCCTCTTTGATTTTTATTTATCTTTTTTATTAAGTAAAAATGCTCTTTATCTTTAACCATTTTAAATTTTACATCATTTCTATCGCATAAATAGGGTATAATACAAGAAGTCATTTTATTCCAATCCGTATCTAATGATAACTCATCTACATAAATATGAATTTTCCATGGAATTATTTCCTCAAGAGTTTCTTTTGCCAGATAACGCCAAAAAGTTATATTGCCTTTGGTGTCATGCTCTTTAACATAGTATTGATTATCTTTTAAAATAATTGTACCTTCTTTTTCTTCATTTGCAACATACTTTGAAACATTAAACTTCGTATATGGTTCAATTTGTTTAACAGGCTTACGCAACCTTTTAAGAGCATATAGTTGATATGTTTTTACCAAATATGAATATTTTTCTAGTTCAGTTATTCTTTTATTTTGTTCGTTATATATAATTAAATCATTATTTTGTTTTCTAACAAATCTATAATTTTTAGGTATTATAATGGATAATTTAGTTTTATTTATTAAAGCCACGTCAAATTTTGTTTTGTAGATTCTATTAATTTCACAATCCTTTAATTTAAACAATTTCAACGAATGCATTTGTTCAGTGGTAAACGACCTCATAGGTAATTCCAAATTTGATTTTTCTAAATATTGATTACTTTTATTTGTATCTTTCTTTGCTATTTTATGAGGATCAATAGTCACCATTAATTCATTATAATATTGTTTTGAAACTTTTGTTTGATCTGGCATAAATATTAAAAGTTTATTAAATTTTTTCATTAATATAAAATCTTTAGGTATTTTAAAATACTTCTCACCATTTGTTATAATAAAATGTCGACTTTTTACTTTATAAGGCAAATTCTCTTGTAAATTTTTAAGATTATAAATAGAATATTTTTTTTTCTTAACTTGATTGAGTAAAACATGTGAATAATTAACGTTTGATAATGAATCTTGAGGTCTTGTCGTAGAAGTATTTGGAGTTACTGTTGGCAATATAGATGGAGAACTATATTTTGAATTTAATATTTTATTTATGTCTCTATAATTTCTTGTAATTGTCGTTAAATTTGTATTTACATTCATATTTATTGTCCTTAATATAATTAATTATAATAAAAAAATTTATCAAAAAAATAAATATATTAAATATAACATTTTTAATAATGTTATATTTTGTTTTGTCCCCAAAAGAATCATTATCAAACACGCTAACTGTTGACGATATTGAGAAACAGGTTATAAACACGGTTACAAACGAACTTAAAACAAAAGGGTATGAAGATGTTAACGTTAATGTATTAAATATGCCAATATTATCGTTATACAGCAAAAATGGCGTGTTTAAAGTAGTTGTTTCAAAAGGTAATAACGGTTTAAATCAAAGAGAATTCAGGCAAGTTCGGATATTAAAAAACGGAATGCCGGTTAAAACTTTTGGTGTGCCGCTTGAGATTAAGGCTTATAAATATGTTCTTTGTGCAAATGACATAATAACAAAGGAAAGCCCGATTAGTTATAATAATGTTTACATTAAACGGGTTAATGTAAGCAAATTTCAGGATAATGTGCTTGATAAAAAGAGTTTAAACGGTGAAATAATTGCAAATAAAATGTTTCGTCGAGATGAAATTATTGACAAAAGATTTGTAAAGTATAAGCCCGATGTTTCAAAAAATGATAAAATAGAAGTAGTATTTAAAAACTCAAACGGATTATTTATATCTGTTGATGCAATTGCATTATCAAACGGGAATATAGGTGATTTAGTTAATGTAAAAAATAATGTATATAATAAAATTTATACGGGAAAAGTGGTAAGTAAAAACAGGGTACAAATTGAGATATAGTATTTTTGTATCAGGGGGATGGATGAAAAGAATAATAAACACAATTTTAATGTCAATGATAATAATCTCATTAAATACTATGCAGGCAAAATGCGAGTCGTTGTATTATATGCAAGCAAGTCAAACAGCTGGTTATTCCGAGCCAAAATCTTTGTATGGTTCAGTTCGTGCACGTTCATTGGGTGACTTGCTTACAATAGCTTTGGAGGAAAGTGTTACATCATCAGATAGTTTACAGTTTTCATCATCACGTGATTCAACAACTGTTGATAATTTTACGAATTTAATAAATCGACTTTTGCCTGGAAAAATTTTAAACAATAATATAAATAATTATGGAGGAAGCAATGATGTATCAAGCAACACGTCGACATCAAGGACATTAAATTTTAAGAATAATGTAGCGGTTCAGGTTGTGCAGGTTATGCCAAATGGGAACCTTGTTGTGCAGGGTAAAAAAACAATAATGAGTGCAAACGAGCGTATGGATTTGCTTGTAAGTGGAATAGTTGACCCGAGGTGGATAAGCAATTCCGGTGTCGTTAGCTCAAAGAATGTAGCTAACTTACAATTTGCAATGTCATCACAAGGTTCGACATCTCGTGGTGGTAACGAGGGAATTATAAACCGTGCAATACGTTATTTGTTCTAACTATAATTTTTTTGTAAAAAGCGGCGCAGCCGACAGTTTTTCAAATTCATAATAGCAAATTTGTCGGCTGCGCCGCTAAAAAAAATCAAGTTAAATGAAAAGGCATGGAAATTTGGAGGAAAAAGGAATAGTGAAAGAAAACAAAAAATGCAACCCATACGCAGTTGCGAGTAATTATATTTATATTATGTCCTCCGGACGGGGCAACTTTTGTGCAAAAGTTGCACAAAACCGCAACCCGATTTGGCACTCACATTCTCAAAACGCTCGACCTAAAGCCTGCGTAACTCTCGCACTACGTGCGCTCAAACAGACTTGGCTTTGCGGTTGTCTTGCGTGTGATAATTACTCGCGCCTACATATGGGTTGCACATGTTGAATTTATCCCACATTGGTGGAAGGAAATAAAAAAAGGAATGGAATGAAAAGAAAGAAATTGAAAATGAGTGATACAAAAGGACAAACAGTTGTATAGGGTTGCAAGGGGGCGAAGCCCCCTTGCATAACTCCCCTTTGGCGAAACAAAAGATTGTTGAATAAAAACAAAAATCAAACCTAGTTTTGCCCCAACAAACGTTAAACATAAAAAAACAACTATATAAAAAAGGAACAAGATGAAAAGAATAGTAAGTATAACATTAATAGCAATAAGTATATTATTAACAAACCCAATAGGTTCATATGTTGAAAGTGCAACGGTACGTATAAAGGATGTTGCACATGTGCAGGGAGTGCGTGATAATCAGTTGGTGGGTTATGGTGTAGTTGTTGGTCTTCAAGGTACAGGTGACAATTCTCGTTCAACACAAATAACAAATCAGTTGATGTTGCAGAATTTAGGTACGGTAATTGAACAATCCAACTACATACAAAAAGGTTCATCAGCAGCGGTAATGGTAACAGCGACAGTCGGTCCTTTTGCAAAAAACGGAGATAAAATAGACTTGACAGTTTCAACAATGGCGGATGCAAAGAGTTTGGAGGGCGGTGTACTTGTAATGACGCAACTTCGCGCTCCAAATGGTGAAGTTATAGCAACAGGTCAAGGACCTGTTTCAGTAGGAGGAACATCAGCACAAGCAAACGGTACAAGCAAACGTACATCAATTACGACAACAGGTCGTGTACCAAACGGCGGGATTGTTGAGCGTGAAATATATACTCAAATTGGTGACGACACAAGCATAACATTGACTTTAAATAAAACAGATTATACATTAACTGCCCGTATTGCGCAAACAGTAAGCGACCTTATTGCTCCGGCTCGTGCAGTTGACGGAAGCAGTATAAAAATAACAGTACCACCTAAGTTTCAAAACAATCGTATTGGTTTTTTGTCAATAATTGAAAACTTGCGTGTTGACCCATCGGTTGAACGTGCAAAAGTTGTGGTTAACGAACGCACTGGAACGATTGTTATAGGCAATGAGGTAAAATTGATGCCTGCTGCCATTGCCCATGGGGGAATAACGGTGTCAATATCAACAATAAACGAAGCAATTCAGCCTAATCCTTTTACAATGGGAGGAAGTGCTGTTGGGGTTTCAAATTCTGAAATAGATATAGAAGAACAGGGCGGGAATTTAGTTGAAATAAAAGCGAATTCAACATTAAACGATCTTGTTAAAGCTTTAAATTCAATTGGTGTAAAACCAATAGACTTGATTTCAATACTTCAAGCGTTAAAAGAAGCAGGGTCACTAAAAGCGGATATTGAGATAATATAGCGTAAGCCGTGCGAAAAACAAAGCCAAAACGGCTCAGTTTTGGATTTGTTTGTAGCAGTTAATGAGCGGCGTAAGAGTTTTCGAAGAAAACTCCACAGGAGCGAAAAAGGCGTAAGCCGTGTGGGAAAAAGCCAACTGCGAATCCGCAGCCCGTTAGATAAAACCTAAAACAAAAAAACTTGAAGGAAAAAGAAACAATTGGACTTCAAGGCAAAAAACAACCAAAAGTCATTCCACGCTGGTGGATGAAAAC
>USEW01000063.1 GCA_900553845.1 uncultured bacterium | reverse complement strand
AATTTATCAAAAGTTCTGCAGGATTTTGTTCAAAGCCATAGAATACCTATTGAAAAAAACTTACCATTATTATCCAATGAACAATTAAGTGCTATTAATGAATCTCAATTTATAAAAGATACTAAAGAAGATAGAAAACAATTTGAGCTTGAATACATTATTGACCTAAAAATATGTCGAGGGTTGTACCAAGACAATTGGGACAGTTTAGCTCAAACCATAATTGATAAAGCTTCAATATTAACACCCGAAGCCAATACTGACATGTACAATGATGGTATATTTAACCTATCCGTTACTGCTTTAAAACAAATACCTTTAGCACAACGCACAGAGTTTTTAAATAAAATTTTATCAGAAACAAATAATGAAAATTTAAAACAATTGTTAAACGACGATAACCAATGCGATAATGATAAACTTTTAACAATTCGTCCGGTTTTGAGACAATATGATAAAAAAGTCGGGCTTTATGAATCAAAACAACACTCATACAGGATGCCAAGAACAACAGATAGATGCGAAGTATTTGGCAAGGATGGCAAAACAATGCTTGGTTATCAAGGAACAAGCCAATTTGTTGAAACAATTTTAACTCAAGAACAAATCGAATATCTGTTTGGAGAACAAAGGCCCAATGGAAATCAGGCTATTGGCAATTGTTGGCTTGTTGCAGAACTTAAACACATAATGTATGACCCACAATTAAAATTATTCATAATGAGCAGATTCTCAATGGAGCAAGATGGTGGAATTTCAATTACATTAAAAAGTGGTAAAAAAGTAACATTCACACAAGATGTTGTCAAAAAAGCATCAGAGATAGCAAAAGAAGAACATCTTCCACCTGCTATGGCTTGTTTGTCGCTACTTGCTGCTACAAATAGAACTCAGACTCGATACAGCAACAAAGATGATAACGATTTACAAGTTTTTAAAGAGGATTTAACAATAACTGAAGCTTTGTTAAAAGAAGCATTTCAAGGATATCAATTACCCACAGACACGGACATAACTTTTAATATAATAACCATTAAAGCGAATGAAGATCCTATTATATATGCCTTAAGAAAATTTAATGACGCTGGACAAGCATATAAGGATCTGTTATCTTTATTTTTTGACAAAACTCCATCTGCATATGCTCAAGAAGAAACATCTATTGACAATAAAATAATAAAAAATTGTATAAATACACCCGGACATGCCTGGAGTGTGTATGACGATACCCTAGCAGCTAATCCGCAACATAGCAATACATTATTTGACACGAGAAGCAATGATAATGATAATAATGATGAAAGTGTTAGTGATAACTTTTCACAAGATGACTTTTATTACATCCCTAACATAGATCCTTCGACACATAAATTTTATACAGCATAATAAGGACTCTACCACATAGCATTTGGCATCATTCGATGATATATCCAAATTGGCACACCTTCATATTCCAATGTTTCAAAATCTTTTGTCAAAAAGTCAGCAACACCTATTGCAAAAATAGGTATATTTGATTCTTTTGAAGCATTTTTTAAAATTTCATAACCACGAATTACATCATCTTTTGTTGTCTCATCTCCAAAATGAGTGTTTGAGATAAGACCGTCAAAACATTTATATGGTCTGTCTCCACAACCTTTTGCAATATTTAAATACTCTAAGATACTTTCCTCGTCTTTTGTTTCAAATTTTGATGTATTTATAACAAGATAATTTTTAACTTGAGTTTCGTCCTCAATGCCTTGCAAAATATCCAATATATCAAGTCCTGATGCGCCATAACCAACATCAATAATTATATCCGTTTTATTATTTTTAAGCACCATAACTTGTTCTTGTGTAACATAACTTGCTGCTTCACCAAGCCCAAATCTATCAGTTTGAGCAACTACATTTATGCCATCCTTTTCAAGCTGTGGAACCAAAGGACGTAAACAATATGCAGGCTCAACCGTATCTAAATCTACAATGGTAATTGGCTTACCAGTTTCTAAATACTGATATGCACGATTGATTGCTGTTTCTGACTTACCTGAGGCGTAGGCGCCTGAATATATCTCAACTATTCTCTTATTTTCCATTATTTTCTTTTTGGGCTCAAGCCCTTCTCCCTTTTTCTATAATTTATTACTTAGTGTATCAAAAAATATGTATTTTTACATCCCTCAATATACAAAAAATGAGACAAGTTTTAAAACTTGTCTCATTATCCCATTTTCAACCATCACAATTTTATTAATTTTTTTTCCGCTAAACCAAATCTTTAAGTAACGCCTTTGAAAGTTTTTATTAATTTTTTTCCACCAAACCAAATCTTTAAGTAATGCCTTTGAAAGTTTTTATTAATTTTTTTTCCACCAAACCAAATCTTTAAGTAATGTTTGAATTATTCTGCTAACAAAGCTTCTAAGATATTTGCATTTTTAACAGCTGCTATATTGTTACGAATTTTTTGTTTTCCCATATAAGTTCTTAATGCTTCACGAATTAATTCGCTACGGCTACGATTTTCACTGTCAGCCATTCTATCAATTTTGTTTAAAAAATCTTCGGGCATTGATATTAAAACTCTTGCCATTTAGTATTTCCTCCGCTTGTTTTTTATTTACTACTTATGTATATATTAAAACAATCGTATATAATTAATTGCTTTCTTATTTTAATATTTTTCAAAAAAATGTGTAAAAAAAGCTGTATTGCAGTAATAACAATACTTTTTAATGTTAAGAAATATTAAGCAGTCTGAACAACAACTTTACAAAACTTAAAAAACATATCTATCGACAAGTTTCACACTTTCCCAACTTGCACCGTTTTCGGATAATTCTTCAGGTTGCAAGCCAAAAAGCGTAATAAGATTTTTTGACTCTACATCAAAAATATTTGCATTTAACCGTTCAATAACCTTATTTATTGCATCTTCACGCTTCATACACATAGCGTATAAGTGTTTACATTTATCAAAATTTCGTTTTTTTGCTTTGCCCATAAAAAAATATTAGAAAAAAATTTTTAATTTGTAAACAATTTGTGTATGATTATTAAGATAAATTTTGACAAAGCCTATATATAAATTTAAAATAAATACTGAAAGGATTTCATAGTTATGTCAAAAACTATTAATTTTCCTGAGTTTATGGAAAATGAAATAATAAATGAAGATAATATATATCCAAAAATAACTTTTCGTTTGGATAAAGTTTATTTAAATTACTACAAAAAATTGGATATTGTTGATATTCGTGTCTCAGAAAAAATTTTGAGAAAAGCTATTATTACAAAAGATGTTTATGAGCTTAAAGTAGGTCAGCTTGATAAGGAAATACTTCAATATGCTAAAATCTGTATGCGAGATATAAATAATTTAACACAATTATTACAAAAAATTTACAAAGTTAATGTTAATTTAAATACAACAATTTATGTTGTAACATATAAAAATATCAATTAAATTAATATTTTTAGTTACTCTATGTAAATTTTTTGTAACAATTCGTAAAAAAATGGTAAATTTTTTTCTTGACGGAACTTTAACCAAATGTAATTATAAAAATAAGCAACAATATCCCTAATGTTAACTGGAGGAATAATGTTTAATCCTAAAAATCTAAAAATAGTTAAATCAATTACTAAACTTAAACGTCCACATATAAACTGGATTATGTTTTCAAAAATACGGGATTACAAAATAAAATCAAATTATGTTGACTATATATGCAGCAACTCATCAAACATGGATGTCATAAAAAATGACACCGCATACACCGCTTTGAGAAATATGGTTGAACACACTTTAATACAGGAGTTCTCAATTGAAGTAAAAAAATTGAAGTCATATGATTTACTTGTAAATGCAGTTATTGAGAATATAAAAAGTAAACACAAATAGCAAAAATCTAAGAGTTTTTGTTAAGCTGGTTTATACAAAAAGTTACCAATAAGAATTGAAGCTGGCATGATTCATTACACGATAATGAATGAAAAAAATAATTGAGAGATGGAAACCGTTAGATAAAAAATGTATAATATTGAATTAAAATTAAAAGCGAAAAAAATCAAACTTGTAGCGTTTGATGTAGATGGTGTAATGACTGATGGCTCTTTAACATTTGATGAAAACGGTGTTGAGTATAAAACGTTTAACGCAAAAGACGGTCAGGGGATTGTTATGCTTAATCGTCACGGTTTTAAGACAGCTATAATAACAGCTCGTGACAATGGGACTGTTGAATGCCGCGCTAAAATGCTTGGTATAACAAAACTTTTTATGGGGCAGAAAAATAAAGAAGTTGCTCTAAATGATTTATGCAATGAGTTTAACATATCTTTTGACGAAATAGCCTATATGGGTGATGATTTGCCTGATTTGTGTGTTTTAAAAAACGTTGGTTTGCCCTCTTGCCCGAATGATGCTGTTGATGAAGTTAAAGATGTTGCGATATTTGTTTCAAATAAAAACGGCGGACATGGTGCGGTCAGAGAACTTTGCGATTTTATATTGAAATCCAACGAAGATTTGGGCTTATAATTTTATTTTTTTAACTCTTAAATTAAAATATTTAGTATTTTGGATATGAATTGTAATTTTTTTCTTTCCATATCTTTTAAAGTAGTAAATAATATTTTGTAATTTATATCACTATCTAAATCAATGGGTATCAAGTCACATCTCATTAATTGAGACGGAGGAATATTAAAATATGTGCATATTGTTTCCAATGTTTCTTCTTTTGGAAATTGGTTGCCATTTATAAATTTGCATATATTTTGATAAGACATTCCTAAATCATCAGCTAAGTTTTGTAGCGTAATATTTTCACCCGTCTTAACTTATCTATATTATTACCGATTATTTTACTAATAAAACCCATACGTTTTATTTTATATTCTATTTTCTTTATTTCATATCAATTTGTATGAGAATATAGTAAATTAATCGCCTAATACTTGATGTTTTAACTTTATTGATTAGATAATTTAGTAATAATAGGAAACCTAATAATAAAACTGATATTTGAATTAAAAAGTAAAAAGAATATGACTTTAAATAAAAACAGAAAATTATTAAAATTGTTCGTAAAGTACTACAAATTAAGCAGATTGGTGAAAAATACAATTTTTGGATTGTAACACTCTTGAACGATCAATAAATAAAATGTAAAAAATTATTATAGATTAATCAGATTCATCCTCATCGTCAATATTTTTAACTAAATCAGAGATTAAATCATCAATATTATCGTATTTGGTATCTTCTTCCTTAATTTTATTAATTACCAGTTTTGCCATTTCACGAGTAACCTGTTTTTGTGTTTTTTTAGGGCAATTTTCAAGCATGTTTATAGCGGTCCGTACCGTAATATCTATATCATACCAGCGGTCGATTCCACGTGGAATTTTCCCATCTTCAACAGCAGATAATATGTCACCAACATCTTTATATTTTGAATTGGAAATATTGTGTTCAATAATAATCTTTATCAAATTAAGCGCTATTTTAATTTGAATTTCATCAGAGGAGTGCTCCAAAGTATACATAGATTTACTTAATATGGGGTCTTTATCATACCATCTTCGAGCTGATTCACCATAGTTCTGTTTCATAATCTTTACCACTCCTTTTTACCTATCGGGCTATCGCCCATCGTTTTTTGTATTCATCCACCAACGTGGATTAACTTTTGTTTTATCTAATTTTATTTTTTAATGTCCTCCGGACGGACGATGCCCCGGAAAGCGAAAAGACAGAGTCAACTGCACGAAGTGCAACAGACGAAGTGCTTTGAGCTCGAAGGAAATCCAAGACAGTGATAATTACTCGCGTCTGCATATGGGTTGCATTTAAGATATTAACTTTGAGTTTATTGGTTTTCATTCTTTTCCTTTTTTATTTAACGGGCTATCGCCACTTTACCCGAATTTATAACTTACTCCATATCTAACTTCGGGATAACTCCATTTTATATGTTTACAACAAATTTTGCAAGCACCACATTCTAAACAATTTTCATAATTTACCATAATAACTTTTTCTGACTCGTTTTGAAGCTTATATACATTAGCTGGACATATGTTTAAACAAACACGATTTTGACAATTTAAACATATGTCCTTATCAATTATTAAATGACTTTTATCATCACTTACCGACTTTACTTTATATAGTCTTGTTTCAATTGGTATTTGGTTATTATCACTCATTTTGTAAATACTCCAAAAAATATTTTTATTATTGTAAACAAATCTTTAAATAATTCAATAATAGATCTTGATTTAAAAAATTTGCAAATAAAGTTCAAATATACTTTTCGTTTTTCAACACCATTTGCTTCAACAAAATCTTTAAAAAATATAGTAGCTTGTTTTGGATAAAAATCCAAAAATGATTTTTTTCTTTTCTTAACATCTTCCATTACGTTTTTATAACTTTTTAAGTCTTTATATATAAAACTTTCTTTAATATAGTTTTCATAAAGTTTTAGGGTATTTTTGCTTACATCCTTGCATTCAAGAGCAATAATAGCCGCTTTAGCAGCGAGTTGACCTGACACAAGAGCCAAATTTGTTCCCTCAAAATTAATGTTATTAATAAGCATGGCAGCATCACCTACAACCATTGCGCCATTTGTATATAGCTTGGGTATTTTTTTATAACCGCCTTCTGGTATTAAGTGAGCCGAATATTCTATCATTTCACCCCCTTTAATTAGCGGACTTATTTCAGGATGATTTTTAAACATGTCTAAATAGTCATAAGGCTTTAACGGACTTTTTGCTAACTCATCTAGTGAAATACCAACACCAACTGATATCGAGTCAGAGTTTGTATATACAAAACTTAAACCTAAAATTTCGTTAAAAGGATATCCTAAACACTCTATCATTGCACCATCTCGGTCATTTAGGAGGTTAAACCTTTCATTAATTATATTTTTATCAAGTTTGTAAACTTCCTTAACCCCAAGAGCTACATCTTTTGGTTCGATATCTTGCCTTAACCCTATTTCCTTTGCAAGAAGACTATTCGTGCCGTCAGCTATAATAACGATTGACGCATAAATTTCTTCAATTTCTGTTCTAACACCAATAACAAAATTATTTTTAACAATAATATTCTTGACTAAAGTGCGGGGAGCATAAACAACACCCTCTTTTTGTGCTTCTTCAACACACCATTTATCAAACTTACCGCGAAGAGTTGTAAAACATATATTTTCATCATTTGATAACTTATTCGAATATGAAACACCAATTGATTCATTTTCAGTCATAATAAAATAACTGTGCTTTTTTGTTATCCTTTCAATAGGTGCTTCCTTTAAAAAATTTGGAAATATTTCGTTTAAAGCATGAGAATACATAATGCCGCCATACATATTTTTTGAACCTGCATAGTCACCTCGCTCAATAAGCAACACTTTTTTATCTGCTCTTGCTAAAGTAATTGCAGCGCTCACTCCAGAGGGTCCAGCACCCACAACAATCACATCAAATTTTGTATCATCTTTTTTTATTAATTCATCCATTTTTGTTTAACGGTTTTCATCCTTAAATTATTACTTTCATTCACCAATGTGGATTGACTTTTGTTTTATCTAATTTTATTTTTTAATGTCCTCCGGACGGGCTTACTTTTTGTGGAAAAAGTAACCAAAACCGCAACCCGATTTACCGCTTGTATTCTCAATAAGCTCAACTCAAGCAGCCTTAACTCGAGCTTCGCGCTCAAACAGACGGCTCCTTGCCGATGTTTCGCTAGCGGATTTCCGGACGGACGATGCCCCGGAAAGCGAAAAGACAGAGTCAACTGCACGAAGTGCAACAGACGAAGTGCTTTGAGCTCGAAGGAAATCCAAGACAGTGATAATTACTCGCGTCTGCATATGGGTTGCATTTAAGATATTAACTTTGAGTTTATTGGTTTTCATTCTTTTCCTTTTTTATTTAACGGGCTATCGCCAATCATCCCTTCCTTTTTATTATCTTTACTCTCTCGCCCCTTGTGGAAGAGGGTTGGGGTGAGGGGACCCACCAACGTGGAATGTCTTTTGTTTTATTTTAACTTATTTTGCATCACCATTGAATACTATATTTCCATTATATTTAATGAAATATCACCAATTTGCAATAATTCGTTTTTTAAATCAAATAAAGAATCTTTATTTACAATTTCAAGTATAATAAGCCCGCTATTTGAGCAGCTTCCATCTTCATTATGATAAGGAATGCCAAGTCTTGTTTTTATAAAACAACCGTATCTGGTTAAAACATTTTGAACTAATGCTGCATTATCAATTCTATTTTCAAGTTTAATTGCCATAATATAAATCAATTTGTGCCACCTTTCCAAAATATGGCATTGGGTAAAATTATTTATTACCCAATGCCATTAAATAATTATTATTCAATATTTATCTTTTTTGATTCGTCATTTTTCTCTTCTTCAATTTTAGGAAGATTTAATGTCAAAATACCATGCTCAAGTTTAGCTTTAACATTATCAACATTAATTTCACGAGGGAAATGGATTGTTCTATTATACATACCGTAGCGAAATTCGGATTTATGGTATTTTTGGTTATTTTCTTCTTTTTCTTCGCTCTTTTGAGCATGAATTTTTAAACTTGTTTTTGTTACATCCAATTCAATATCTTCTTTTTTAATTCCAGGCAATTCAGCTTTTATTTTATACTCTTTATCAAATTCCTGAATATCAACGGGCATTGTCATCCCTTGGGTTTCAACATTAAACAAATATTCAGGGAACATGTTGTCAAAGCTTTTATGTAAAACATGTTCAATTTCGTCATTAATTGTGCTAAAGAAAGTATCAGGTTTTTTTATTAAATATTTCATTTTTTATCTCCATATAGGTCTTACCTATATCATTGTTTACAATAATATAAACTATTACATTAGCCAAAGTGGCTAATTAAAAGATAAAAATTTAAGCCCAATTATTTTATTCCCCTTCTCCTTTTTAAGGAGAGGGTTGGGATAAGGATATTTTACCAACTTCACTAATACGATAAATAATAAGATTAAAAAAAGATTAATTTTTTTTAAAGAAAGTATTTTTTGTATTATTATAAAGAAAAAAGGGTTAATTTTTCTATGGAATATAAAGACTATTATAAAATATTAGGTGTTGATAAAAAAGCCACACAAACGCAGATAAAGTCGGCATATCGCAAACTTGCAAAAAAATACCATCCCGATGTTGACAAAACCAAAGCCGCTTCTGATAAATTTAAAGAAATCAATGAAGCATATGAAGTATTGTCAGACAAAGAAAAGCGTGAACGCTATGACAATCTTGGGTCAAACTGGCAGAATATGGGGTATGGTTCAAACGCCAATCAAGGCGGTTGGGAGCGATTTTATCAAAATGCAGGCTCATCACGCAGCAATACATATACGCAGGGTGATTTTAACTCTTTTGGACAGTTTGGAGGATTTTCTGATTTTTTCAAGACAATATTTGGCGATATGACATTCCAAACAGGTGGAGGCGGTTCAAATTCGTCATCTTCAGGGTTTTATGATGATCTTTATTCAACACAGGCAAAACGACAAACTAAAGCAACGCAAAAAACAGTCAATCTTGACCAGACAGAAATTATCAATATAAGTGCTAATGATTTAATGAGTAAAACAGCTGTAAAAGTTACAGTTTCAACAATTGAAAAATGTACTCATTGTAACGGCAAAGGGTCAATGTGCTATAACTGTGGTGGAACTGGGATTGTTAAAAATACAAGAACCTTAAATGTTAAAATACCTCTGGGTATAAAAGAAGGTCAAAAAATAAGAATAAAAGGTGAGGGCCGTTTGGATGAAAGTACATCTCAGCGCGGTGACCTCTATTTAAGTGTTAGATTTAAAGATCCTATTTATGAAATATCAGGCTCAGATTTATCAAAAATTATTGAAGTTACCCCCAGTCAAGCTGTTTTAGGTGCAGAACTTGATGTTGATACATTACATGGTAAAGTAGGTATAAAAATTCCGCCAAAATCAAATTCAGGCAAAATTTTAAGATTAAAAGAACTTGGTCTGCCTCAAAAATCAGGTGGATTCGGCAATCTAAACTTAAAAATCCGGATTAATATCCCTAAAAATTTAAGCGCAAGAGAAATTGATTTATATAAAGAGCTAGGCGAAATTGAGAAAAACCGCTAACCTAAGCCCATATTGAGTATACTTATATAAATTTTAATATACTTTT
>USEW01000062.1 GCA_900553845.1 uncultured bacterium | reverse complement strand
ACTCCTGTCCTAGCTGTTCCCTTTTTGTCCAAGATACTCAATGTCCCTTTTTGGGGAGATAAAGTTTGTTTTTGTGCATTATTGATGATATAATCTAATTTATGCAAGATGATTTAGTTAAACTTAAAGTTAATAACCTTACAGCATTAATACAGTTGCTTTCAACTTTCGTTATTGTCACATTAAGTGGTACAATTGGGTTATTATTTTTACCCAATACATTTATTAAATTCGCTCTTCTTGTGTTAGGATTATTTTATATTGGACTTTTTATTACAAATCTTGTAAGTACCACTAAAAAATTAAATTTTTTTTGTATGGAAGAAAGGATTGATACATGAAACTATGATATTCTAAATATGATATTTGCCATTATTATTGGGTCTATACCTATATACTTAGGAATTATGTTTTTAAAAACCAACCAAAAGAACATTAGGATTAACAAAAAAATATGAAATTTAGATTTTTAACATCAGGTGAATCACACGGAAAATGCTTAAATGCCATAATTGATGGTGTACCATCCAATTTTGAAATAGATGAAGATTTTATAAACAATGAACTTAAACAAAGGCAACAAGGCGTTGGCCGGGGCGGTCGTATGAAAATTGAAAACGACACCGTTATTATTAATTCAGGTATTCGTCATGGATTGACGTTGGGCTCTCCTATTTGTATTGAAATTGTAAATAATGACTTCAAAAATTGGGAAGTCGAAATGAATCCTAAAATTCAAGATGCTAATGAAGAAATTAAATTAAAAATTCAAAATAAATATATTTCCCGTGTTCGCCCTGGACATGCAGATTTACCAGGCGCATTAAAATATAACCATAATGACATACGAAACATTCTTGAGCGTTCATCCGCGCGTGAAACAACTATACGTACAGCCGTTGGTGCAATTGCGCAGCTTATTTTACAACCGTTTAACATTGGTTTTCAAGCTGAAACACTTGAAATAGGAGGTGTGGACTTTAACGATAAAGAAAAACTTGAAGAACTCATTAATTATACACGGGAAAAAGGCGATACACTAGGCGGGAAGTTTAAAATTACCATAAAAAATGTTCCGGTTGGTATTGGTTCACATGTTCACTGGGACAAAAAACTTGATGCGCTTCTTGCATACGCAATTATGAGTATTGGCGGAGTCAAATCGGTTGAATTTGGTTTGGGACATAATGTCGCTAATACATTTGGCTCTAAAACTCATGATGAAATATATTATGAAAATAACAGAATAAAAAGAAATACAAACAATGCAGGTGGTATTGAAGGCGGTATGTCAAACGGAGAAGATATTATTATTTATGCTTGCATGAAAGCAATACCCACAATGAAAACTCCTTTAAACAGTATTGATATAAACACTAAAAATCCTGTTGAAGCACATTTTGAGCGTTCAGATGTGTGTGCGGTTGAAAGTTGTGCGCTTGTTGCTAAAAATATGGCTGCTATTATAATTGCCCAACAGTTTCTGGAAAAATTTGCAGGCGATAGCTTCTGCGAATTAAATAACAATTATTATTCTTATCTGGAACAGATAAAATTATGAAAAATATTGTTTTAATAGGCATTATGGGCTGCGGTAAAACAACGTGCGGATATTGTTTAGCTCAAAATGTCCGTGGATTTCAATTTATAGATACAGATGAAATGATTGAAAAGAGAGAAAACATGAAAATAAGTAGGATTTTTACCAATTATGGAGAATCTTATTTTAGAAATCTTGAATATAATCTAATAAATAATCTTGTAAAAAAACAAAAAAAAATTATTGCAACAGGTGGTGGAATCGTTGAAAATGACAAAACTTTTGAGCTTTTATTAAATAACGAAACTGTTTTTTATTTAAATACACCTCTTGAAGTAGTTAAAAACCGTATTAAAAATGACTCAAATCGACCACTTTTAAATCAGATTGACGAAAAATTTAAAGCTCGCGAAGCTAAATATAAGCTTGCGCATTATACAATTGACACTTACAATGAAGATATTGGTCAAATTTGTAACGAAATTATAGGAAAGTATTATGAGCGAAACAGTTAATATAAAAATTATAAGTAAAGAAAATATTCATTACCCTATTTTAATTGGTGACAATTTACTTTCTGATATAGAATATTATTTAAAAACTTATGTTAAAGCTGATAAGTATTTTATTGTTACAAATAAAACTGTCCACAAAATATACAAAAAGTATTTAAATATAAAAAATTCAAAAGTTTTAATACTTAATGACGGTGAAAAGTATAAAAATATA
Source organism: uncultured bacterium (assembly GCA_900553845.1). GTDB lineage: Bacteria > Cyanobacteriota > Vampirovibrionia > Gastranaerophilales > Gastranaerophilaceae > UMGS1477. Next base: position 8,082 of record USEW01000062.1, on the reverse strand, counting down.
AATACATATAGTAAAATTATTGAAGAAGCAACAAAATATCAATTAAATCGTACTGATGCCTTTGTTGCATTTGGTGGCGGTGTAATTGGTGATATGGTAGGTTTTTGCGCATCGACTTATATGCGTGGAATAAAATTCGTCCAAATTCCAACAACTCTTCTGGCCCAGGTGGATTCTTCAGTAGGGGGCAAAGTTGCAGTAAATACATCTAGGGGTAAAAATCTGCTTGGAAATTTTTACCAGCCCAAACTTGTTCTTACTGATATTTCAACTTTAAACAGCCTTGATATACGTAATTTAAAAACAGGACTTGCGGAAGTTATTAAATATGCATTTATCCAAAACAGTATCAATTCTTTCGATAAAACCAACCTGTTTTTTAATTTTTTAAAAGAAAATAAACAGAAGATATACAGCTTAGATAAAACAACACTTACTGAAATTATCAAAACATGTTGTTGTCTAAAACGCGATGTCGTTATAAAAGATGAAAAAGAACTTGGACTTCGTGCTATTTTAAATTATGGTCATACTTATGGTCATGTTGTTGAGAATTTAACCGGTTACAAAATATTTACCCATGGTGAAGCTATTGTTTATGGAATGAAGTTTGCTTTAAATTTGAGCTATAATTTAGGTTTAATTTCAAATGATTATTTAAATGATTCTTTAAGTTTAATTAATGATTATAATTTAATTAATAAAAAACTTCCCAAATTTAAATTTAATGATGTTATCAAAACTATGCAAATTGACAAAAAAGTTGAACATAATAAATTACGTTTCGTTTTAAATAATGAAGATTATATGGTGTCAATAATTAATGATATAGATATTAACGATATAAAAAATGTTTTCAAAATAACTAATATATAACTCCCAAATAATTAATTTTAAAACACGATTCCACGGGTCTAATTTTTGAAACCAATATTAATACAGTAAAAAGCTACTCCTTAATGACAAGTTTTAGCCTCAATTGTAAAAATACATTTATTATCGTCAAGTCTTGTGGATACATTGCAAGAGTTTTGACGTTGAGTGGCATAACCTTTGCCGTCGGTCGCTTTTCCCAAAATATCAGTATTAACGGTCCACTTAAATATGCCTACACAATCACTTTTACCTTATGGAATACAAGAAAACGCCGTTAGTGATAGTTACAAGTCATCTTGTGAAATAATGGCAGCTTGATATATCTGCATATAAGTTATATTTGAATTTATATTCATCCTCATTGGCTTGAATGAATAAAATTAAGATTAATATTATTTATTGTATATATGAATTATTATTCAACGTAGGTTTTATTGTAATATCAAAAAATTTATTGTTTTCGTTTTCGCTATCTTCTAAGTTACTATTGCTACAATTATAATTTATGATTTTACTTATTATATAGTTTTCATTTTCAAGCTTTTATATAAATAGTTATATATACTTTTTTTATTATGCTTTATAACTCAAGTCATTATAATAGTTTAATATTTATTTATAAGATTTATAAATGCGTTTTCAAGTGTGTCATCAGAACTATATTCGTTTATAATTTCAGAAGGAGTCCCAAGAGCTATTGATTCACCTTTATAAAATAAGCTTATACGATCACAATATGAAGCTTCATCCATAAAATGTGTTGTTATCATAACTGTAATGCCTTTTAACGACAGTATATTTATATAATCCCAGAACTCACGCCGAGAAATAGGATCAACGCCTGATGTTGGCTCATCAAGAAATAAACAAGGAGGAAAATGAAGTATAGATTTTGCAAGTGAAAGCCTTTGTTTATATCCAATTGACAAATCAGAAGCATAGACATCATAAAATTTATTCAAATTAAAAATTTCTGCAACAGCTTCAATCTGTTCTTTTTTTTTGTGATTTGACAAACCATATAATGATGCAAAAAAATTTAAATTTTGGTAAACTGTTAAATTGCCGTATAAAGAAAACTTTTGAGCCATATAACCGATAAACTCTTTTGCTTTGAAAGGATCTTTTGTTACATTAATGTCCATGATTTTAACATTGCCCTCAGTTGGCTTAATCAAAGAACATATCATTTTAAAAGTCGTTGATTTGCCTGCTCCGTTGGGTCCTAACAGTCCAAAAATTTCACCTCTTTTTATTTTAAAAGAATTATCCTTTACTGCATAAAAATCACCATACTTCTTCTGCAGATTTATAGCCTGAATAGGATATTCAATATTATAATTAGGTAATTTCAATTCATTAAGTAATTTAGGGACTTTAAAACCATTTGCACCAAGCATGTCAATAACGCCGTCTTCATATGATGGCTCAGTTTTTTTTAATCCTGGATAAACATCAGACCCAGTATTGTTGTCATACAAAAGGACTTTAATATATCTGCCTTGGGGAACAAAGTCTTTAAAAACATCTTTTTTAGTGATTAAATTAACAAAAACATTGCGCATATTTTCCTGTGTTTTTAACTCAATATTATATACACGGTTCTTTACTTTTTCAGTTAAGATATTTTTATCGCCTTTATAAATAAGCTTTCCTTCATTTAAAATAATTACATCGTCAAAATAATCTATTTCATTAAGATAAGAAGTAGCCCATAAAATAGCAGTTCCCTTATCTTTCATTTTTTTTATCATATTTATAAGTTCAACACGCGATAAAGGATCAACACCAACAGACGGTTCATCAAGTATTAATAATTTAGGCTCGCCCATAATAGCACAACCGAGTCCGAGTTTTTGTTTCATGCCTCCTGATAATTTACCGCTTAAACGGTTTTTAAATTGGCTTAAATTGGTAAATTCAAGTATATTGTTTATAGTATCCAATGTTTTTGATTGATTAATCCCCTTAAGAGAGCAAAAAAGTTTTAAATTCTCATAAACAGTCAAATCCTCATAAAGCCCAAAAGTCTGAGGCATATAACCTACGTTGCAAAGTATTTTATGTTTATTTTCATAAGCCTCATAGTCAAAGACAAAAATTTTACCAGACGATGGTTTTAAAAGTCCTGCAATATTTCTAATTAGTGAAGTTTTTCCGCCTGCATCAGGACCTATCAATCCTGTTATCGACTTTTCTTTTACATCAAATGAAACATCTTTTAATACATATTTTTTATTTATTTTAAAATCTAAATTTTCAACTTTTATTATAGACATGTTTTAGATTTTAAAAAATATTTGATTTATTTTTAATTACCCATTTGATTTAATTAAGGAAACAGCTTTTTCTGCCCGTTTTGTTATTTCTTTAAATGAGGACGTGTTATCATAAAAATCACGACCTATTGCACATCCTGTAACACCTGTTGATAAATATTGACATATTTCGTCTATTTTTATAGCTCCTGTTGCAATAATATTTAAAAAAGGCATGGGTCGTAAAATATCCTGAATATACTCTACACCGCCTAAATGCCCTGTTGGATATATTTTTATCAGAGGTATATGTGTTTTCCAGGCGTTATATGCTTCATTTGGAGTTGTTGCTGTTGATATATGAGGAACCTTAATACCTTTGCAGAATTTAACAAGACTCATTTGAAAAACAGGAGATACAATCAATCTAGCACCTGCATTATGGGCTATATAAGCCTGCTGGGTTGTTATTATCCCGCCTGCTGCAACTTTAACATTTAAATTTTTATCCGACGAAAAATGATTTATTACATCATATGTACAACTATTTTCAAGTGTAAGTTCAACAATTTCAATCCCGCCTTCAATTAACGCAGAAACGGTATCAATACATTTGTCTTTATCCGCAATACGTACAACTGCCATAACTTTTTTTTCTTTTATTTTTTCAATAATTCCCATTTTTCCACCATATTTCACTATTATTTTGTACAAACATATGAGCTATGTATATCGTTTAAGGTTTTGACTTTATTTCGAAGCTCATATTGTTTTCTTAAATCTATTTCAAAGGTTTTTATGCATTCGTCTTTTCCACTTAATTCGAATAAAACATTTCCTAATGGATCAACACAAAGTGAGTTTCCTAAATTATAAATTCCGTTTTTTATAGGTCCAACCTGTGTTAAACCAACAAAATAACTTTGGTTTTCAATAGCACGTGCTTTTGATAAAGTAATATAATGGTTTTTTCGTGATTCAGGCCAAGCTGCAACATTAAACAATATATCAGCTTCGTTTAAAGCAAGCTTCCTGAAAACTTCCGGGAACCTTATGTCATAACAAATTGAAACACCAGCTTTGCATACATCAAATTCAACAACTTTTAAGAATTTACCATTTTTAATGTATTTATTTTCTGTGTCGCCAAGATAACTGTATAAATGCATTTTATCATAATAATCAATCAAATCTCCGTTTCTGTTGAAAACAGGCATTGTATTTTTCAAACATCCATCTTCACAAACTCTGATAAAACTGCCGCCAAGAACATTCGCATTATATTTTCGAGCAATTTGTTCTAAAAATTTACATGTTTCATTATCAAAACCTGATTCTTTCTGAGTTTCAAAACTTTCACAATCCCACCCCACAGCAAATAATTCAGGCAAAACGATTATATCCGTTTGTTGATTTAAATTCTTTGATAACATATTTTGAATATTTTGAAAATTGTATTTTTTATCAGATAATTTTGCGTTATTTTGCAACAGAGTAATTTTTATCATTTGATTTTGCCTCATATATAAGTTCTTTTGCAAACTTTAAAGTTTCATCATTAACTTTTCCGCCTGCCAGCATTGCAATTGCTTCAATTTTTTCAGTTTCATTAAGACTTTTAACACTGATTCTTGTCTTATCATTCTGAGTCTTAGAAACATATAAAATATTATCAGCCCTGGCCATAATCAAGGGCTGGTGTGAGATACAAATAACTTGATGTGTATGCGATAAAACATTTATGGCATTACCTACTGATATCGAGGCTTTGCCTGAAATACCAGTATCAATTTCATCAAAAATACAGGTATCAACATTGTCTGCATGCGCAAAAATAGTTTTGAGCCCCAACATAACACGGGAAACTTCACCGCCTGAAGCCACTTTTGAAAGCGGTTTGACTTCTTCGCTTATATTTGTTGAAAGCATAAATTCAACATTATCACAACCTAATTCGTTATAAGGGGTTTTTGTAAGTTTTATTTGGAACTTTGTTTTTGGTAATTCAAGCTTTAATAAAGCTTTTTCCATCATTTTTGATAATCTGCCGGCCAAATTTTGACGAGATTGTGTCAAAATTTGGCCGCTTTTTTCCAATTCTGGCAACAAATACGCTATTTGAGCTTTTATTTTCTTTATTTCCTCATCTTTAAATTCAATTTTATTGTATTCATTTTCAAATTTCTGAAAATTTATTAAAACATCTTTTAAAGTAGGTCCATACTTACGCTTCAATTTATTTAAAAGATCAATTCTTTCATTCAATTCATTAAAGGTTTGTTCGTCAAAAGAAATATTTTCACAATAATTTCTTATTTGAGAACTTGAATCACGCAACATTTCATAGGCATTTTCAAGAGATTCATATATCGGCTCAAAAGAAATATCAGAGGATAAACATTTTTGAATATTATTTTTAACAAAACCAAGTTTATCAATTATATTATCTTCGTCTTCATACAGAACTGAATATGCATTATAGCTGTATTCTTTAAGTTTTTCACTATTTTCAAGCACAGAAAGTTTTGTTTTTATTTTTTCATCTTCGTCGTCAGACAAAATGTTTGCATTTTGAATTTCATCAATTTGAAATTTAAGAAAATCAATTTGGTTTTGATTTAAAACTGTCGAGTTTTCAAGTTCTTTTAAAGTGTTATTTAAACTTATATATTCTGCGTATTGTTTTTTATAGTCTTTAATTAATGCCTGATGATTGTTCTTATCAAAATTATCAAGCAAATGAATATGATACTTTGACAACATGTATGTATAAGTTTGATGCTGTGAATGAATATCGAGCAACCCAGTTTTAAGCTCACGAATAAAATCAAGTGAAACAAGAATCCCATTTATACGACATCTTGAGGAAGTTTTTGTTATTTCACGGGAAATAATAATTTCGTCCTTAAAATCATTTATACCATTATCAAATAAAATACTTTTATTAAAACTATCATTTAAAAGCACAGTAAGTTCAATATTTGTACATGTCTCATTTTTTTTTATTACGTCTTTTCCTGAAACTTTTCCTCCAAAAGCAATATCAATAGCGGAAATAATAATGCTTTTGCCAGCGCCAGTTTCACCTATAAGAGCATTAAACCCAGAAGCAAAATCTAAATTAAGTTCATCAATCAATATATAATTTTTAATATATAAATTTTTTATCATGCTTCTTCAACCATGTTTATTTTAGGAGACACGCCCCAGGATAGCTTATCCCGAAGGATTGAATAAAAATCGTTGTTTAAACCTTTTAATACCATAAGCTTAGCATAAAAACATGATTTTTTTATCACTATTTTCAAGCTTGAAGGAATGTTTCTAACCTGCTGGCCATCTGCAATTGTAATAATATTATTGCAATTTTTACATGTTGAAATTTCAATTTCATGAGACGATGGAATTACAATAGGTCTTGAAGTTAAAGTATGCGGGCAAATGGGCACAATTATTATATTATCACAATCAGGATGACAAATAGGCCCACCAGCTGAAAGAGTATAAGCTGTTGAACCGGTGGGGGTTGAAACAATAAGACCGTCAGCAAGGTATTGACATAATTTTTGTCCATTTATTTTTAAATAAAAACATGAAGTACGCGAAATAGTATCCCCCTTTATAACAATGTCATTTAACGCATAAAGATTGGCTTCTTTGCACTCAATCATTAAACGGTTCTCAATTTCATAATTATTATTTAAAATCTGCCTTATTAAAAAATCAATATTATCAACATTAATCTGGGATAAAAATCCTAAACGTCCAAGATTTACCCCTAAAATAGGCGCATCAAGCTGGGAATAAAATCTTGCGGTTTTTAAAATTGAACCATCTCCACCCATAACTATAACAAATGTAGCGTCATTTGTAAGGTTTTCAATCGAGACAATTTCGCATGGTATATTATTTCTATTAAAAGCACTTTTAAGCAACAGGGCATTTTGCCTGGAATTTTTGATATCATCTGAATATACTATAATTAAATTTTTAACTAAATCATTATAATTCATATAAAAAAATTATAACTTAAACATTTTTTTCAAATCAAATGTTAACTTTTGTAAATTTTTCAACAAAAAGTGGCAACAAAATTCATATTTGATTTTTTATATACATGTGTGAATAAAAAAAGAAGGAAATACAACATGAATCCAATAGCAAATTTACCAGCAACTCAAAGCGTTAGCAGCCCTCAACAAGCCCAAGGTTATAGCCGTCAATATTTTGGAAGTGACGAAATTGGCGATGAACTTGTATTAAGCAGCCAAGAAGATCAAAAAAAGAAAAAAATGTGGACCATTGGCGGTGCTATTCTAGGAACAATTGTTTTAGCAACCGGTTTATTCGCAACAGGACGTATAGTTGGTTGGTGGAATAACGGAGAAAAAACACTTAAACAATTTAAAGTAGTGAAAAAAGGCGAAGGAGATGCTGCAAAAACAATGGCAACCATCGCCAAAACAGATAAAGGATGGACAGGTGCAACTTGGAATGGTGTTGCAAAAACAATTGAATCAGCTGATAAATCAGGTAGTTATAACAATATAGTATTAGTTGCAACATCAGAAAACCAAACTAAATTGAAAGAAAAACTTGATAAAACAATTGCAGATAAAATAAAATATATCATAGTTTCAGGGGCAGACAAAGTAGAAGACGCTGCAAAGGAAGTCCTAAAAGATTATTCAGGAGAAAAGAATTTAATTTTAGCCGATAGTTCAGTTGACGGTTTATATGACAAGATAGATGAATTGTTGTCAAAAGATGAACCAGCCGAAGAAGCTAAAAAAGACGAAGATGCCGATGCTAAAGCCAAAGCTGATGCTGAAGCTAAAGCCAAAGCTGATGCCGATGCTAAAGCCAAAGCTGATGCTGAAGCTAAAGCCAAAGCTGATGCTGAAGCTAAAGCCAAAGCTGATGCTGAAGCTAAAGCCAAAGCTGATGC
>USEW01000061.1 GCA_900553845.1 uncultured bacterium | reverse complement strand
TTAAAGTATAATACCCAACCGGTTTTTAAATATAATCAGATGGGGAATTTGAATAGTATTTTAAATATCTATAATAATTCTATAAATACATATTCCACTCTCACTCGTAAACTATTTTACTTCAGGTTGACACAAAAAAGTCAACCTTTTCTTTTGCGGATTTTATCCTAAAAGAATGGTCTCTTTATAAGACACGACTGATTTATCGCCTACAAGAAGAGATGTTGGACGGGCAAAACTTTTAATAGCCAACAGAATGAGCTGAATTGAGCAAGGCTCAAAAGACAAGACTCTGTAAACGTGGAGCAAATCCACCGTCTCAATAATTCATAGGCTTCGCCGTTTTGCACCTGCTGGGTCATAGCCTCTCAAGTGCTGCGCTTTGGCTTATGCTTTTTTCCACGTTGCTATATTTGATATTGTAGTGGCTGCAAGCGCAACGCCCGAAAGGCAAGGGTTATGCCGCTTTTACAGTCAGGATTTTTGTTTATTGCTTGATATATACAGCAAGCTAAAAGTGTGCCCAAAATACCAGTTGATATTGCTTGTTAAGTAATTAAAAAAATTTTCACTTTCTTATCATTTGTTTGACCATAGAAATCAGAAAGTGAAATAGTTTTATCACTATCAATACCAATTAATATAAATAACATTGCTACGAATATTGCAACTTATGTTTAACCACATCTTGTTTAAATTTATTAACACCATCCATTAATATTGGTATACTTGTTAAACCTATCATATAAGACATAGTTGTGCATGCTCTTGAAGCATAATTGTTTTCTATAACTAAAGGTTCTTTTTCCTTTATTTAACTTTGTTTTATTACCATTTGTACCCATAATTAAATTGTTAACTTTTATTTAACTTTTCTTTACATTTTTAAATAATTTTAATTCACTTTTTGATTATACAAAATTGTAGAAAATTAATTTACTAGTTAAATTAAAAATTTTACAAATGTTATTAGAGTACTTATTATAAAAGCTTAGCTAAAGAAATGACCACGTTTTGAATTAAGTGTAATATTGTCAAAAGAATATAATCTTGCAGGTCGTTTTGAAGTTGATTTTGAAAATTCATCAAGTTCTTTTACAATATTTGAAGATAGGACTTTTTTGCGGAAGTTACGTTTATCAAGTTTTTTACCCATTATAAGTTCATAAGAATATTGAAGTTCGGTTAATGTAAATTTCTTGGGCAAAAGCTGAAATGCAATTGGGCATAATTCAAGCCGTTCCCGCATGCGCTTTAACGAATATTCAATAATTTCCCTGTGGTCAAAAGCAAGAGAAGGCAGTTGAATAACTTTGTGCCATTGAACATCAGTAATCTGGGTTGAATCTTCAAATGAAAGCTCCAAATCATCAGAACGTATAAGTGCAAAATAAGCACAGGTAATTACACGTGAATTTGGATAACGAAGAGGGTCACCAAATGTATAAAGCTGTTCAAGATAGATATTTTGAACGTTTGTTTTTTCTTTCAAAATACGCAACGCAGCAGCATCCAGGTCTTCCGATAATCTTATAAAACCGCCTGGAATTGCCCAACGTCCCTTAAAAGGCTCGTTTGCACGACGAACCAAAAGAACCATAAGTTTGCCATTTTTTATGGTAAATATAACAACGTCGGTTGTTACTTCATGTGTTTTTGTTTCTTTAATCAGCATAACAATTTTATTATATAATAAAAAAATATCCTGACGCAACTACTTATTAACAATTAAGGGTAATTAAACCTAATTTTTAAATATTAATGATAGTATTTAATTAATACTAAAAAGATAAATTATAAATTTAATGTCTCTTGGCGTAGGACAAAATAAATTAAAAATAATAAAGAAATTAATCTACATTAGAGGGCAAAAACAAAGAAATTAACGTGAATAAAATAATAAACTTACTTTATTATTTTTTTATGATAGAATAAAATAAAGAGATATTTTATTATTATAATGGATTAATATGAACGAAAATTTGAAATATACAAGGATTTTACTTAAAGTAAGTGGCGAAGCTTTAATGGGAAATGAAAAATATGGTATTTCCAATGAACCCGTTATGATGATAGCAAACGAAATAAAATTAGCTCACGATTTAGGCGCACAAATTGCCGTTGTTGTTGGTGGAGGAAATATATTTCGCGGATTGAAAAACAGTGCCAAAATAGGACTGGACCGTGCAAGCGGCGATTATATGGGTATGCTTGCAACAGTTATGAATGCTATAGCGCTTCAAAGTGCTTTGCGCAGTATGAATGTGTCAACCCGTGTTATGACTGCAATTGCTATGAATCAAATAGCTGAGCCATATGTCAGATTCCGGGCAATAAGACATTTGGAAAAAGATAGAGTTGTTATTTTTGCAGCTGGTACTGGTAATCCTTTCTTTACAACAGACACAGCAAGCGCTTTAAGAGCTTCTGAAATTGATGCTCAGGCTATGCTTATGGCTAAAAATGGTGTAAACGGTGTTTATTCCGATGATCCACGAATTAATAAAAATGCAAAAAAATATGATACAATAAGTTATGATGACATAATTATGAACGGTCTTAAAGTTATGGATACGGCTGCTTGCGATTTATGCAAACAAAATAAAGTCCCCATTGTGGTTTTTGACTTTAAAGAACAAGGAAGCATATGCAAAATATTAAAAGGCGAAAAGATAGGTACATTTGTAGGAGAATAATTTATGACGATTGATGATTTGTTTAAAAGTGTTAATGAAAAAATGGAAAAAGCAATTACCCAGATGAAACGTGAGTTTACAACAATCCGCACAGGACGTGCAAATCCACTTGTTTTAGACCGTATAAATATTGATTATTACGGTGTCCCAACACCATTAAGACAAATATCTCAAGTTAGCGTTCAGGATGGCTGCACTTTGGTTATTTCACCTTATGATAAAACTATATTAAAAGAAATTGAAAAAGCATTAATTAAAGCTGATTTAGGTGTTCAGCCAAATAATGACGGGGTTATTATACGTATGACATTCCCGCCTTTAACCGAAGAAAAAAGAAAAGAAACCGTTAAAGAAGTTAAAAAAATTGGTGAAGATGCCAAAGTTGCAGTTCGTAACGTTCGTCGCGATGCTATTGATGATGTAAAAAAACTTGAAAAGGAAGAAAATTTATCCGAAGATAGCGTTAGTGATGCAAATGACAAAATTCAAAAGGTTACTGACAAGTTTATTAAAAATATAGAAACACTTGTAAGCGAAAAAGAAAAAGAAGTTCTTACAGTTTAAAATTATGAAGAATATTCTTGAGAAACTTAATAAAAATAAAAAACGGGTGGTAACAGGAACGGTGCTTGGACTGCTTGTACTATTTTGTGCAGTAACAGGCGGCATTCCTTTACTTATACTTGTTTCGCTTGTTTGTTTCTTTGGAACAAAAGAGTATGTTGAAATTTTAAAGCATAAAGGTTTTTTGCCTTCGTTAAATGTAATTTTATTTAACGAAGCAGCCTTTATAGCTTTAATTGCTCTAAAAAAATACGATGCAATATTGTTTATAATAACTTTGGGAACAATTTTAGCATTTTGTTCTGTTTTGTTTAAAGGCAAACAACCATATATTGCTAATGTTGCAACAACAGTATTGGGAGCTATTTATTGCGCATTTATGCCTGTACATTTTATATTAATACGACAGCTTAATTCAGACGGGATGGGCTTGTTGAGAGTTGTTTTTAATGATGGTCTGGGATTTTTAATGCTAACCTTTTTTGTTGTTATATTTACTGACATTGGAGCTTATTATTTTGGAAGTAAATTCGGCAAAAGACCCCTTGCACCTGTTGTAAGCCCTAAAAAAACAATTGAAGGGTCAATTGGAGGTACACTTACCGCCATATTAGCCGGTATAATAATAGGTTTTTTTATAAATTTACCCTGGTATCATAGTTTTATAGCCTCAATTATAATATCTACAGCAGCACAATTGGGTGATTTATCCGAATCACTTATTAAACGTGACGCAGGTGTTAAAGATTCAGGAAACACTCTACCTGGCCACGGCGGTTTTATGGATAGATGCGACAGCTTTGTTTTTGCTGCACCAATAGCTTATTATTATTTTAAATTTTTAGTTATTGATAAACATTATTTGTTCGACCTTATTAAAATATTTCATTAAAAAGATAAATGTTGGAAAGTATAAAATATTATGTTAAAAAATAATGATGAAAGAATTTTTGAATTTTTAGAATCGATAAATTTTTCACAAATTCACGATATATCCCTTATAAAAATTGCATTAACACATAGCTCATATGTTAAAGAAAATGAAGAAAAATTTGATGAAAACGAATATAATGAACGGCTTGAATTTTTAGGCGATGCTGTTTTAAAGTTGTGTGCAAGTGACTATTTGTATAAAACATACCCCCTTTATTCAGAAGGAGAATTGTCAAAAATCCGTGCAACACTTGTAAGTGACGCTATGTTATCAAAATTGGCACGAAGAATCAATCTTGATAAATATATATTTTTAGGCATTAACGAGGAAAAAAATCAAGGAAGAAATAAAAACTCAACACTTGCCTGTGCTTTTGAAGCAATTTTAGGTGCTTTATATTTGTTAACATCAATTGAACTTGTAAATTCATTTTTAACCCAATTATATAAAAATGATGTTATTGAAATTGACGGTAATTATGAAAAATATAATGCTAAAACTATTCTTCAAGAATATACTCAAAGCATAAATAAAGATTTGCCCATTTATCGCATTATAGGTATTAATGGTGTGGCGCATAATTGCGAATTTACAGCTCAAGTCGAATACGAAAACAAAGTATTGGGCCGCGGTGTCGGAAAAAGCAAAAAAGAAGCCCAATCAAAAGCAGCCTATGAAGCTTGTTTAAAATTAAAACTTATTTGTGACGAAAAAGAAGAAGAGAAGTAATTATGAATAATGAAATTATTGTATCTCCATCAGTACTTTCGGCGGATTTTTCAAATTTAGATTATGAATTAAAAAAAATTGAAAAATCCGCCGCAAAATGGATACACTTAGATGTTATGGACGGGCATTTTGTACCAAATATAACGTTTGGTGCTCCTTTAATAAAATGTATTCGGAAAAAAACTCAACTCTTTTTTGATGCGCATTTAATGATTGAAAACCCACATAATTATATTGAAAGTTTTGCGCTTTCAGGCTGTAATTTAATTAATTTTCATTATGAAGCAACAAAGGGTGAAACAATTAATGTTATTAATCATATAAAAAGTTTTAACAAAAAAGTTGGAATAAGTATTAAACCATATACAGATATTAAGCTGATTGAAAAATATTTTGATATTGTTGATATGGTTTTGATTATGACTGTTGAGCCAGGGTTTTCAGGTCAAAAGTTTATGGACTTTTGTATACCTAAAATTGAATTTGTAAAAAAACAGGCTAAAGACAATTTGCTTATTCAAGTTGATGGCGGAATAAATGACAAAACAGCAAAACTAGTTAAACAAGCAGGCGCCAACGTCCTTGTTTCAGGCAATTATATATTTAAATCAAATGATTTGAATTTAGCTGTTAATAGTTTATTATAAAATTATGTATATTATTGAACTTGTTTATAAACTTTTAACAAATAGAAAAAAGAAAAAAACGGTTTATTTTGAAGAGAAAGAATACCAAAGTTGCCAACACTTATTTTTGCCTCTTGATAGTACAAAAGAATACCTAGCCTGCACAAAATGCGGACTTGTTATAAAACGGGAAGAAGAAAAAAATTTCTTCAGAGAAAAACAAGATTTCTGATATTATAAATATTTTTTATGTAACAATTTTGAAAAAAAAGTAAATTGAAGTAAAATAATAATAGTGAAGTAAAAAACCCGACGACGGAGGATAAATTTGGGACCTCAAGCACAAGGAGGCGGAAACTCAAATCCGATAAGTGAAATATCACTTGCAATATTTGTGCTGCTTTTAGTTTTAATCCTACTTATTGAACTTCCAACCTGGATGATAAATTTTGCAATAAGTTTTAATATAACACTTGGAATATGCCTGCTTATGATATCGTTATATATTTCTAAGCCACTTGAATTATCGACTTTTCCTTCAATTATTCTTATCGGAACTATGTTTCGTCTGGTGTTAAGTATTGCATCAACAAGATGTATCCTTGCAAAAGGTAATGCCGGGGAGGTTGTTGAAGCATTCGGACATTTCGTAACAGGCGGAAACCTGATTGTCGGAGGAGTAATATTCCTTATTATCACAGTTGTTCAGTTCATGGTAATTACAAAAGGTTCAGAACGTATTGCAGAAGTATCAGCCCGTTTTGCCCTTGATGCGATGCCTGGTAAACAGATGACAATCGATGCTGACTTCAACGCCGGTTTGATTTCACCTGAAGAAGCAGTAAAACGAAGAGAGGACCTTCACCGAGAATCAAGCTTGTATGGTTCAATGGACGGTGCTATGAAATTCGTAAAAGGTGATACAATAGCAGGTATCATCATTGTTATTATTAACATTGTAGGCGGCTTGCTCATCGGAGTTTTACAAGTGGGATTGCAACCTGCAGACGCTATTCAAAAATATACCATATTAACCATAGGAGACGGTCTTGCTGCTCAGGTTCCTTCACTTTTAATGGCAGTATCATCAGGTATAATTATGACACGTTCAACAAGCAATGCTTCAAGTTTGGGCCAGGAACTTTCAGGTCAATTTTTATCAAAACCATATAGTTTATTCTTCACATGTTTATTTCTTATGTTTATTGCATTAACAAGCTTTTTTACAGGATTACCCTGGTATCCTTTTGTAATATTTACTGTAATTATTGCTTTATCCGGTTTTTCGGTTTTAGTAAACCAGGATGTACAATCACAGCTTGGACAACTTGACGCTGTTAGGCAAAATATGCAAGACCTTGTTAACCCGAATAAAATGTATGAAAGACTTGGTGTCGACGTTTTGTCATTGCAGGTTGGCTCAGGGCTTATTGTAATAGCTGACCCTGACCAAGAAGGCCAATTGCTTGCTAAAATTGCAGCCTTACGTCAAAGAATCACAGACGAACTTGGCTATATTATTCCTAACATTCGTATCATGGACTCTTCAGCTTTAAACCCGAATGAATATTTAATATCCATTCGCGGCAATAGTGTTGCAAATGGTATGGTATATCCCAAACGATATATGGTAATAGCCGACCAATGGAACCAATCCGGAGTAGAATTGCCCAAAGATGTTATTGAAGGTCTTGACCCTACCTATCAAACACAAGCCTATTGGTTAAAACCCGAAGAAGTCAAACAAAACCCAGGTGTTACAGCTGTTGACGCGGTTGATGTAATTGTAACTCATATACAGGAATGTGTAAGAAAATATGTTGACGAAGTTATGACAAAAACCGATGTTCTTAAACTTATGGAACTTGTTAAAAGTCAAGACCCCACACTTGTTAATGACCTTGTTCCAACAATTATTTCAACAAGCGATCTTAGAAAAATATTTGTAAACTTAATACGAGAAAAAGTATCTATTAAAGATATAATCTTTATCTTTGAACGTTTATGCGATTATGCAAGGTTTTCAAAAGAACCTGATATATTATCAGAACGTCTTCGTGCAGCTCTTGGACGCCAGATATGTTTAACAAATTGCGCAAGTGACAAAGTCCTATATACTTTAACATTGTCCCCTGAATGGGAAAAAATACTTGATGACAGCTGCCAAAGAACAGAACTCGGAATGATGTTTTTGTTAAACCCCATGCAGGTGCAAGAACTTATTGAAATAACAGCCTCAACCCTTATGAGAGTCCATCAAAATATAGGACGTCAGCCTGTAATCCTTTGCTCACCACGTATACGTCTGCCACTTTATCAGATGCTTGAACGGCACATTCCTACTATTGTTGTTATTTCATATTCTGAATTAATCACAGATATACGAATTGAAGCAGTTGAAAGTATTGGTGAGTCTTACAATACACAATATAACTAAAAATTAAACGTTAGGTTTGCCAATAGTTCTCAACAAATGATCAACAACTTTTGGCATCTGACATACAAAACTATAGCATCCTTTAGATATGGAACAGTCTGAACAATTTTGTTTTAACTCAAAACATTCAATTGCCTGAGGTGTCCAATTCTGTATAATGGAATCAGACATTCTACCATTTGTCTGTGCTTGATATAATTTAGCTGAAAATATATTTGATGCAATACAATTTTCACTAGTATGCATATAAAAATAAACTCCAAATATTTGTATATTATAATAATAGACTTTTTTTGTTTAGAATTAATCCACTTAAAAATTGAAGTTTTTGAATATTTATTTCAAATGTTAACAAATATTTACAATTTTTCTCAAATTAGTCAATAAAAACACTTCTTTTGTGTTTATTAATATATAAGGAAGGTAAATTTCAAGTTACAAAGTGTGTAAATTAAGTATAAAAATAAAGTGTAAATCAGATGATAAATCCCTTAATACCGGCAGTTTATGCAGCAAGAAATGTAGATAAAAGCCTTAATAAAGGTGATATCGGGCGTTATCTTGTTATACCAGGGCAGATTAAAAACTCCTGTCTGGCTGCTTGTGCACTAAATATACCGGTACTTATGGATAATAATTTTATTAAAAAGGAGATTACGGGTTTAAAATCAAATAGTAATTTTTTTAAAAGGATTGATAAGTTTATTGACTTTAGCGCTAAAAATACAAATTTGCTTTTAAGCTTAAGCGCAATTTTAAGAGTTTTTGGAGCTGAAAATAGAAAAGAAGCAACATTTAAAGAAACATCAGCTATGACCTGTATGTTTTTAGGCGAAAATATAATGAAAAAAATAAGACGCAAAATTGGTTTGCTAAATAATATTAAATCTGCAAGTCCTTTAAAAAAACTTATACACCTAGGACTTGACTCAATACTTCAGGTTGGAACATCGATATTGTCATATAATTTTGGTGCAAAACTCGGTTTAAAACTAAGCTCTATGCATGATGAAATACAAAAACAAACTCAACAGCGACCAATAGGGTTTTTATACTTTTAATTTACTTACATTTTTTGAAAATGTTGATAAATAGCTTTGGTTAAGTTTATTTATTATACATTTAAAAGCTTTAAGTTCATCTTCTGTTAAAAGAGAATCACTTGTATTTGCTTCTTCACTTCCACTACCTTCGCCAAATAAAAGCCAATCAGTTGAAACATTAAAGTTAGATTTTATAATAGTAAGTTCATCCATAGTAGGAATTTCTTTATTATTTCTAAGACTATCGAGCCGTTTTTTCGAAATATTTGTTATAAGAGCAAAGTCCTCAATAGTCATATTGTTATCTTCTAGAATAATATTCAAACGCGATACCCAGTTATGAAGGTTATTATTTAAATCGTTGTTTTTATTTTTAACCAAAGCTTCATGTCTTATTGAATTGTTAGTTAAAAATTTTTCACCTTGGCCTGTTAAAATCCAGTTTATGTTTACATTACAATATCTGTTTAATGCAATTAACAATTTAGCTGATGGTTTTTGCTCACCAGTTTCATACCGAAGATAAGAAGGTTGAGGAATGTTAAGTAATTTTGCGAAACCGTAACCACTTTTCCCGTAAGCTTTTCGAACACTTATTAGCCTATTTACAAAATCATTATTCATTTTTATATTGACAAACCTTTCAATTTCACATATAATAAAATTAATTGCGACTATATTCAATTAATAATCAGGAGGTTTTGTACAAATCAAACACAAACTTAATAATTTGCTTAAAATACATCAGTTGGAAATATATACAATTTTAAGTTAAGGGAGATTTACACAAAAAACGAGAAGTGACATAATATTTATGTTTCTTCTCATCATAATTCCATAATAATATATTACTTAATAATTAAAATATGTCAAGTACATATTTTATTATTAAGTTTTTATTTTAATATTTGTTGCATAATATTTTTAAATTATAATTATAATTATAAATACAAAAATTAAAATGAGGAAAAATTTTGTTATTACCATTAAAACAAGACTTTTTTACTTTTTGTGACGGTACTTTGATTGTATATTTTAAAGTAATACCAAATTCAAAAAAGTCCTGTATTACTGAAATAAACGAAGGGTTTATTAAAATAAAACTAACAGCTTTAGCGCTTGAAAATAAAGCAAATAATGCTTTAATAAAATATTTAAGCAAACTTTTAAATATATCCAAATCCTCAATTGAAATTATATCAGGTGAAAAAAATAGATTTAAGTCTGTTAAAATTTGTAATTATAGTCATAATCAGCTATTGAAAATACTTGGTGATTTGTGATAACATAAATCATAATTATGAACTAAAAAGAAGGATTTAAAATGTTAACAT
>USEW01000060.1 GCA_900553845.1 uncultured bacterium | reverse complement strand
CGCACTTCGTGCTGTCGGCTCCGGCTTTTCGCTCCCCGGGACTTCGCCCGTCCGACAACTCCTCTTGTTGACGAAACGTAGTTGAGTCTTACAAGGGAGGGTCCCCTTCAGGGGAAAATCCGACCTCCTTCGACTTGACTATTCTTAACTATAATCTTGTTGTTCAAGCGGAGGTTAAAGCCAAGGAAGCTTACCCAACTTTGACAAAATATCAAAGCTTCTTTTATTATAAAGAAAATATGTATAAATGTAAATAAAATAATAAAATACTTGAGGCTTAACCTATATAGAATAATAAATTAATAATAAAGTCAGCAACAAGCAGATAAATTGTACATTTTATAGCAGCTTTAGTTGTTGAAACTCCAACATCAGCTGCTCCGCCACGTGTTAAGTAACCTTGTGTTGCACATACACAGGCAATTACAATACCAAATATGACACCTTTAAAAAGGCTTATATAAATATCCTTAGGTTGGATAAGTAACCAAACTGAGTTTAAATATCGATACGGATGTAAATCTATTGTAAAATATGCAATAATTAATCCGCCAATAATGCCAATGAGTTCAGCCAAAATGACAACCATAGGAACTGTAATTGCTGCTGCTAATATACGTGGTGCAAAATAATAACCAATTGGGTCCACTTTTAGTGTTTTTATTGCATCAATTTGGTCGGTTACCTGCATATTCGCAACTTGAGCGCAAACAGCAGTTCCCGCTCTTGCTCCAATAGCCAATGCTGCAAACCCGGGAGCTATTTCACGTATCATGGCAACTGCTATAAATCCGCCAACATAAGCTTCAGCACCTGACATTAAAAACTGTTTTGATATTTGAAGTGCAATAACGGTTGATGCGATAAATACAATTGTTAGCGCAATAGACATAGAATCATAACTTATTGAAGCAGCTTGTTCAATAGTCGAGCTAATGGTCAAATTCCCGTTTTTAATATATTTAAAGCTTGTAAAAAGATTTTGAATACATTTACCCAGAAAATTAATCATAAACAGGAGTACACCATTTTTTGTATTTATTATTATTTCCTTTGACAACATCAAAATATGCATTTTGAAGTTTTTTAGTTATAACACCAACTTTGCCATCACCTAAATCACGATTATCAATAGATACAATAGGACTTATTTGAGCTCCGGTTCCACAATAAAATGCTTCGTCTGATATATATAATTCGGTTCTATCAACTTCACGTTCAATAACTTCAATGCCTAAATCACGGCTAAGTTCTTTAACGGTATTACGTGTTACACCAACTAAAATGTTGTCTGTAGTTTTTGGAGTTATAAGTTTACCTTTTTGAACCAAAAATAAATTCATAGCAGAACCTTCTGTAACATGTCCATCAGGTCCTAATACAATTGCTTCATCAAAACCTGAAAGTTTAGCATCTGTTATAATTAAGGCTGTGTTTGCATAACATCCGCTTATTTTAGCACGAGGCGGAATCGCGTTATCATCAGAACGTTTCCAACTAGATACGCAAACTTTTAAACCGTTATCAATATCAACATAATTCCCCAATTCCATAGTAAACATCATTGTTGAATCTTCAATACCGTCTAGATGCGGTCCTATTTTTTTTGCTGAAGATTTATATATAGTGGGTCGAATATATGCATCTGTTTTGTGTTGATTTTTTTTCAATAGCTCAACTGTAAAATTGCATAATTCCTCAACACTATAAGGTGTTTGCATATGCATTATTTTAGCGCTGTTTAATATACGTTCATAATGTTCTTTCATTCGGAAGACATATAATTGGTTATCTTTATTATTCCAATATGCACGAATCCCTTCAAAAACCGAAGTACCATATAGAAAAGCATGAGTTTTTACTGATATTTTGGCGTCATCAATTGGTTTAAATTCACCATTTAAAAATACATACTCAATGCTTTCCATAAGCTTTGCCCTCCAAATTTATATCTATTTCTTTAAAATTTTTTATATGTTAAAAAATTATCCGACAAGACGACTTTCGTCAACTTCTGATGCTTTTACCATAATAGCATGTTCAACTGGATTTTCTTTTTTTATTGAGTTATCAAAATTATAATCTTCAAATCCAAATTCATCTTTCGGGCGTTTCAACTGATATTCATCAACTAGTCTTTTTGCAAGTTCGGCTATTTCGTATACTAAACGATATCTATTATCTGTTTGTTCGTTTAAATCCCACGCAACTTTTATTATTTGGTTCATTTTGTTTATAATTCTCCTGACTTTAAAATTTATAATATAATTGTACTATTAATTTTATTTATTTTCAAGGTATTGTTTTTTTATTAGGCTTATTTTTCTATTTATATTTTTAAGCTTTTATAAGTTATTATATCTAACCCTAAGATTAATAAAATATACATCTGGGGATTGATATCTTTTTTTTGCAATAATTATAAAATAAATAATAAGTGAGTTGAGAGGATATAAATAAAAAGACTTGGTTATTGAAGTTAAAGATAGTTTTTTAAATATGGAGAAGTTTGAGTCTGTAACTAACCCTGCACGCGTGACAAAAGCTAAAATATTATTAACTAAAGCCAATGCACTGAGAATGGGGCGATTATTTCGTGAATCAGTAGGGTTTTATTTAAAAACTATTTTTATAAACCGTAATAATTCTGATGCTTATTTTGGTTTGAGCCTTTCATATAAAAATATTGGCAAATATGAAAAAGCAATTACTTGCTTAAATAAAGCGCGTGAATTGACTCCTTTTACAAGTGAAATATATTATCAGTTGGGAATTTGTTATAATATTATCGCACGTCCGGATCTTGCTGTTAAACATTTAAAAAAGGCTGTCAAACTTGATAAAACAAATTTAAATTACCAAATACAGCTTGGAATATCTCATGAATTAATGGATGAGTTTAATATGGCTTTTTCAATATACGAAAAGATTATTGAAGAAGAACCTTCTTTTTTGTTGGCACATAACTATAAGGCTACATTGTTTTTAAACATGGGAAATTACAAACAAGCTTCATCATGCTTTTATAATATTTTAAAACTTAATCCTGAATATTATAATGCATATTTAGGTATTGCAATATGCTTTGACAGAATGGGGGAATATTCAAAAGCTCTTAGATTTTATAAAAAGTATTTAAAATTAAAACCCAAATCAAATAATATTTTTAGCGTCCATTCAAGAATTGAAATACTTAAACACAGATACAAACAAAATAAAGATACTTGGCTAACATTAATATAAATAATACGACTGTTTGACCAATTTATTTTTTTTTGTAATAATACATAAATATAAGTTTTAAGGACAGATATATATTTATGGGACATGTTGATATAATTACAATTGGAGAATGCCTTCTTGAATTATCAACCAATGAAACATTATCGGAAACAGACAATTTTGTTAAATATTTTGGCGGTGATGCATTATGCTCCTCCGTCTGTGCTTCGCGTCTGGGGTCAAATGTCGGTTTTATTACAAAGATAGGCAATGATTTTTTTGAAAAATTCTTATATAAAAAATTGAAAGATGAAAAGCTTGATACATTATATGTAAAAACTGTAAATGCAGCAAACGGGGTATACTTTGTAGGAAAGGATGCATATTATAAAAATGAAGTGCAGTTCTACAGAAAAAAATCAGCTGCTTCATACCTATCATTAGATGATGTGAATGAAGACTATTTTAAAGATGCCTCTGTATTTTATGCTACCGGAACAACACAAGCTTTATCTGTGAATGCAAGAGAAGCTGTGTCGGAAAGTTTTTTGCTTGCTAAAAAAAATTCACTTATATGCGCATATGACCCCAATTTTAACCGTAATTTATGGTCAGAAGCCGAGGCAAAAGAAGCATTTGACGAAATTATTAATGATGTTGATATATTGTTTTTAAATATTGATAAAGATGTTAAAACAATATACAGAATTGAGTCTGTTGATTCTATTATAAAATATTTTTGGGACCAGGGTGTTAAATCTATAGTTATTAAATCCCTTATTGATTCTGGATACTATATTGGGTATAATAATGAAATATTATTTGTTAAATTTTTCGCTGCAACAAAAGATGCATTTGGAGCCGGAGATGCATTTAATGGTGCTTTTTTACATGCTGTTAATAAAGGATTTGGTTATTATGAAGCAGCTAAATTTGCATCCATAGTAGCTGGACTTCAAGCTCAAAAAAGCGGTGCAATTAAATCTATACCTCTAAAGGAAGAAGTGTGTAAATATTATGGATGTTGATTTAAAAAAAAATGTTCTTATTTCCGGATATTACGGTGATAAAAATTTTGGTGATGAATCTATTCTTTACGTTCTAGTACAGAAGCTAAAAAATATAACAAAAAACATCTGTATTTTATCGTCAAACCCTGAATTTACAAGTGAGGTTTATCTTGTAAATAGTGTTTATAAGTTTAATTTATTTAAAATATTAAAACAGATTTTTAAATCAGATGTTTTAATTTCAGGTGGAGGAAGCCTGCTTCAGGATGTTACGAGTTTAAAAAGTCTGCTTTATTATTTATTTATTATTTTTGTTTCGCTTTTGTTTAGCAAAGAAGTTATAATTTTTGCGCAAGGTATTGGACCTATAAATAATAAACTTGGACAGTTTCTAACTAAAAAGTTATTAAAACAAGTAAAGCTAATAACAGTGCGTGATGTAAAAAGTTATGAATTGTTGAAAAGTTGGGGAATTGATTCAAAAATTATTAATGACCCCATGTTTGGTTTATCTCTTCCTCAAAATACTCCAATGAACAGAGTGGGTATTCAATTGAGACAATGGAAAACACTTACTTCAAAAATGTTAAATGAACTTGCTTATGCTGTAAATAAAAATTTTTCTCATAAAGAAATATATATTTATTCACTTCAGGATAGTATTGATATGCCGGTATGTCAGGAATTTGCACAAATATTGCTGAATATAAATCCCAAAATAAAGTTAAAAATAGAACACAGCTTAAATATTCCCGAGATAATTTCAAGTTTTCGTAATCTGGATTTTATGATTTCAATGCGTTTCCATGGTTGTTTATTAGCTTTAAAATACGGCATAAGGACTTGCGCATTAAGTTATGACCAGAAAGTCGAAAAATTAGCAGATGAATTTGATATACCATGTTTTAATTTAAATGCTAAATCTGAATATAATTTTGAAGATATTTTCAATAAACTTATAAGTATTGATAAACGACAATTATTTAATAAAGTTAATTCAATTAATTTTAATTTCCATCCAATTGAAGATTATTTAACAAAAATTATTAAAAACAGATAATAAAATAAAAATAATACTTGACTTTGAATTATTTCTTTAATATTATAATATTATAATCAAATAGTGATGGGCGTTTAGCTCAATTGGTAGAGCGTCTCCCTTACAAGGAGAGGGTTTGGGGTTCGAGTCCCTAAACGCCCACCATTTATATAGAGAGTCAAAGACTCTCTTTTTTAGTACCAAATCATATTTATGCTGAACTTGTTTCAGCATCTTAAAATTTTGAGCCTATCCTTGCGAAAATACCATCTTATCAGCTCAAAGTTCTAACTACATTATATGAAAACCATTAAACAAGTCCAGGATTATAAATATTTAATTTTTAAAATTTGATAAATTACTCTAAAATAGTAATTATATAAAAGAGTTCAAGTTTCGTCCACTATGGTTTATAATATTAATTTATGCAGATTCAAAATTTAATTATCTCTGCAGCAATTCCCCATTTTATAATTAATTTTTCCGGAAACATCAATCAATTCTTTATCATAAATTTTTTTTGCATATTCACAATCGATTTTATGATATTTGTTACTAATTTTATCTAATAAAACTAGTTTTAAGTCGTGTGTTTTTAAAGCGTTCTGCTTAATTTTGTCTATGTTTTCATATTTTATTAACTTCGGTGTTAAACAGGAAGGTGTATAAACCTTAGCCAAGCCTGCTTTTAAAATCTCTTCGGCGTAATCTTTATTTTTGTCATATTTTATTGACATTAACTTTCTATTATATTTATCAGTTTTTACTTCTGATGTATAACACGCCTCGACGTATTTATTCAATAGTTCTTTTTTTGCGTATTCTTTTCCAAAATAACCAAGCCCTATAACTTCATCTAAAGTATAACCGTATTTTTTCATCTGGTAAGCTGTTCCATAGGAAATGCTTATTTCAAAAGCATCTATTCCGTCTATTCTTATACGTTCATTTTTATCAGCTTTTTTGTTTTTATTAAAATCTATATATATTGTATCTCCATCAATCACTCTAATGACTTTATATTTTTCAGCTTCGGCTTTAGAAAAAGATAAACAGATAAAAAATGATATTATAATCAATAGAATTTTTTTCACGGTTAATAAATCCTTAAAAAACGTTATATTTAGTTATGATATTTAAAACTTTAAATCTCGCTGACCTGATTCAATTTTAACCAAATCTTTAATGAGTGTTTCTTTAATTTTCTCACTTTCGTCAAACTTTTTAAGTTCTTTATCGATAAGCTTAATGCCAGTTTCTTTTGTTTTCTCGCTTGCATAGTCTTCTAGATACTCTTTAAGAGTTAGAATAGCATTTGGATGGCAAAAATTTTGTATCTGCTGACTTTTACATATTTCCATAAACTTTTCACCAGTACGTCCCGAGCGGTAGCATGCTGTGCAGAAACTTGGCATATAACCAAGGTCCATAAGCCAATTTATTACTTCATCCAGAGGTCTGCGGTCGGAAACATCAAACTGCGCAGAGTCTTCTGTGTCTGGCATAGGCTTATAATAGCCACCAACAGATGTTTTTGAACCACCTGATATTTGAGAGACTCCAAGTTCAAGCAACCGTTTCCGGCATTGTTCGCTTTCCCTTGTTGATATTATTAATCCTGCATATGGAGTTGCTATACGTATACAAGCAACTATTTTGGCAAAAATTTCATCGCTTATACCGTTGTCAAATGCTTTAGGGTCAATATCATCTGCTTTTTTAATCCGCGGAACAGATATAGCATGTGGACCTATTCCATAAACTGCTTCAAGGTGTTGTGCATGCATTAAAAGCCCTGC
This sequence comes from uncultured bacterium, assembly GCA_900553845.1. GTDB lineage: Bacteria > Cyanobacteriota > Vampirovibrionia > Gastranaerophilales > Gastranaerophilaceae > UMGS1477. The sequence continues at coordinate 3,308 of USEW01000060.1, read as the reverse complement.
AAATTCATATCGATATAACTCAAGTCCAAATAGAACACCAAGGCTTACATCGTCAATACCTGCTTGCATTGCTCTATCCATAGCTTCAGTGTGGTATTCATAATTATGCTTAGGACCGGTCGGATGCAGTTTTTCATAGCTTTCTTTATTATATGTTTCTTGAAAAAGAATATATGTGCCTATTCCGGCATCATGAAGTTTCTTATAATTTTCAACAGTTGTTGCTGCTATATTTACATTTACACGACGGATTTGACCATGTTTATTTTTTACCGAATATATTGTTTTTATTGATTCCAATATATAATCAATAGGGTTATTTTGAGGATCTTCACCGGCTTCAATAGCAATACGTTTATGCCCCATATCTTGAAGCGCCATAACTTCATTGCGTATCTCTTCCTGTGTTAGTTTTTTTCTTGGAATATGCTTGTTTTTTAAATGATAAGGGCAGTAAACACAACCGTTTATGCAGTAATTTGAAAGATACAAAGGTGCAAAAAGTACAATACGGTTTCCGTAAAAATCATTTTTTATTTCTTTTGCAAGCTTGAATATTTCTTGATTTGTTTTCGTGTCTTCGCAATCAAGCAGCAATATAGCTTCACGATGTGATAGTCCTTTGCGCTTTTTTGCTTTTTCAAGTATTTTGTCAATAAGTTCAATATTATTTTTATTTTCTTCTGAGTATTTTAATGTTTCAAGTATTTCATCATGATTTATAAATTCACAAGCTTTGGTTGATTTTGGATTATACATTTGTTTTTGCCTCTATATTTTATATTTCCATATACACGTATCTATATTATATCACTTCAATTTATAAATAATGCAATTATTAGTCTGCTTTATTTAAAAGTCGTTTGCATTCATTTATCAAAAATGCCTTTTCATCTTTTAACATAGGGTTTACTTTAACAAAATCCCAAGGTAAATCATCATTATAATCTGGTTTAGATGAAATAAACTCATTAAACGACATGTTTAATTTATCCTCAAGCATAGATTTATAACAAAACTTGAAAGAACCAAGATTACCTCCTGCTTTATAAACTTCAATAAAATAATCACCAAAAGAATCGTTGGCTTTTGAAATAAGTGTCTGAACATCATCCCATTTGACACTTGAGCATCTTGATTTTACACCGAGTTTATGAAAACAGCGCTTTATAAACTCATATTTTTTTTCAAGTGATTTTGTATCTTCGCGTTTGCAATATTGAAACGGTGTATGTGCTTTAGGCACGAATGTTGAAAAACTGAATGTTATATCAAAAGTTTTGTCGATATTTTTGATTTTTTCAGCAAGTCTTACAAGTTCTTCTATATCTTCATCTCTTTCAGTCGGAAGCCCTATCATTGTATAAAATTTCATTCCTTTTAAACCGTTATCGCGTGCTATTTTAACACTATTTAATATCTGTTCTTCGTTTAAATTTTTATTTATGACTTTTCTTAATCTATCAGAACCGGCTTCAATTGCTGCAGTAACATGTTTTTGTCCGAGTCCTACAAGTGTTTTTACAATTTTTTCGTTTAAGCTGTCAAGTCTCAGTGAAGAAACCGATAGCTCAAGATTATCAATATGTTCAGACTTTTTATAAATATAATCACATATTTTGTCAAATTCTGGATGTGCGGCAATCAATGCACCTAAAAAAGCTATTTTATTAGTATGTTTTATTCCAAGATCAATAGCTTTAATAATTTCATTATAATCAATATAACGGGCGGGCAAATTAAGATATGATGCCAGGCAAAAACCGCAGCGGTTGCTGCATCCTCGTGCAAGTTCTATAATGAAAGTGTTAGAGAAAAAGCTACCTTCGCTTAATATTCCTGTATAAATACACTGTTTAAGCTTTGAAGAAGCTTTATGTACAATATTGGAAACCCCGGGAACATAAACCCCCGCAAATGTAGATAGTTTTTTCAATATTTCCTCTTTTGCCAAATCTTTATTATCTTTGAGAAATTCAACAATTTTAATATTTATTTCTTCACCATCACCTATAAGCATAAAATCGAAAAACGATGCAAAAGCAGACGGATTTGCTGTTATAACAGGACCACCAGCAAATATAAGCGGATGATTTTTGCCCCTTTCTTCTGATTTAAATGGAAGCTTATATTTTTCCATTATTTTAAACATGCACAAAAAATCAAGCTCAAATGATATTGAAAATGCAATCAGATCAATATCTTTTATGTTTTTTAAAGTTGTTTTGCTGTCGGTGAAAATACGTTCTACATAAACATCGTCAAAATGTTCGTCTATTGATTGGAATATTGAAACAAATCCAAGTGATGACATTCCAAAACTGTAAATCTGCGGGAACGCAAGATATATATTATAATCTGCGTTGTTTTTTAGTTTTTTATTATATAGAAACTTTTCATTTTTTTTCTGAAGGTTTATAGAATTACAATTCATTTTTTCTTCTCCAGCATGGACTGACTTTAAACATTATATCACATCTGTCTAAAATATTGTTTTTTATATTATAAAAAAAATATTTAAGCATTAATACAATAAAAAGATACTTGTTTATTTTAAAAATATAAAGATATTAAATAAAGTGCTGTGTTTTATAAAACTACTTGATTTTTATTTTTGTTTGTGCCATTATAAAATCATTGAAAAAGGGCTACTAGCTCAGGTGGTTAGAGTGCACCCCTGATAAGGGTGAGGTCCCTGGTTCGAGTCCAGGGTGGCCCAGATTTTAAAGAGAGTCTTATGACTCTCTTTTTTTAATATCAATTTTAGGCATTTCTTTCTTTGTGCTCCTTCCTAAAAATTATTGTCATATTAACTTGTTTACTCTAATCAGTATCTCCTTGTACGGCTCAACTATGTTTCATTACAAAAGGAGCTTTCAGCATCTTACTAACTTGTTTGTTAACGCCATTTGCGCAAGAACATGAAATAAATTCAGTGTGACAAAAGTTTGGTTGATTTTTGCAGTACTATTAAATTGTTCTAAAAATTATAATCTTGAGAATATTTTAAACGTCCAATTAAAATAATATAAAAAATAAAACATTTTCCACTTGATTTTATTTTATTTTTAAGTTTTAATAATTATGTAAATCTTTCTATGTTTTTATAAAATAAAAACCTCTTTATTTTATATATAGAGGTTTTTATTTTTTAATTTATTATATTATACTTATTATTTATATATTTTCATAAGGTTCAATACCACCAAGAGCCTTATAAAGATTTATAAAAGAAATGATTTCATCAATTTTTAAATTAACTTTTTGCTTTTCGCTTAGAAGTAATTCTTCTTTTTTTCTAAATAAAT
>USEW01000059.1 GCA_900553845.1 uncultured bacterium | reverse complement strand
AATCCGCTTTGTGTGGACAAAGTTGCACAAAACCGCAACCCCACTTGCCGCTCACATTCTTACTAAGCTCAACTCAAGCAGCCTTAACTCGTGCTTCGCGCTCAGACAGACGGCTACCTTCCGTTGTTTCGCTAAGTGATAATTGTTCGCACCTGCGTATGGGTTGCATTTGTTGTTTTCTTTCATCATTCCTTTCCTTCAAGTCCTTTGTTTTAGGTTTTATATAACGGGTTATCGTATGTTTCCCCCACCAATGCACATTGACATTGCTACAAATTAACCCGTGCCAAATTTATAACACGACTTAAATTATCCGATTCAGTTTTCATAAATTTTGATAAACTTTCATAATTGCGCGAAACATTTATCATATTCACCATTTCGCGAATAATATTGCTGTTTGATGTTTCAATTGCGCCTTGCTGGATTGTGAATTTTTCAGATTTTAACTCAGGATTCACCCCTATATCGCTTGGCACATAGCGGGAATGACCTATTGATTTTAAATCTTCTTTATTCTGAAAATCAACAATAGCAAGTTTTTGAAGGGGTAATCTTGTGTTGTCCATATTCAACTCTATTTGCCCATCTTCGCCTACAATAATGTCACCTCGCGTACGTAAATCACCCTGTTTTAAATCAATCTTTATCGGCTTATTTAAAACATCCAAAACATAATTACCCTCTTCATCAACAAGCATATCTTTATTGTTAATATTGAAAGCTCCGTTTCGAGTATATGTTATTTTGCCATCAGGACTCATCGTTTTAAAAAATCCGTCACCTTCAATAGCTATATCAAGCGGGTTGCCTGTTCTATTTAACGCACCTTGAGAAAACTCGTTTGTAAGTGTATTTACTTTTGAACCCATTGAAATATAACCAAGTTGTTTGTGTTCAGCGTATTTGGGATTTTCAGTCAAGTTTACTTTTTCAACTGCACTATCATATATATTCTTAAACGTTAACCCGGCACGTTTAAACCCTGTTGTATTAACATTTGCTATATTATTTGCAATAGTATCGTTAAAATCAATTAACGCATTCATCCCTTTTGAGGCTATTTCCATGCCTTTTGATATCATAATTCACCTCCTTGTTGGATTCTTTGATACATTGACATTATGTTTTTTACATAATTTTGTGTTTCATTATATGGCGGAATTCCATTATATTTTTTAACAGCATTTGGTCCGGCATTATATGCTGCAAGTGCTAGTTTCATATCACCGTCAAATCTATCCATCAAGCCCTTTAAATACTTTACACCGCCTTCAATATTATCGCGCGCATTATAAGGGTCATTTACGTTTAGTGCTTTAGCAGTACCAGGCATAAGCTGCATTAGTCCCATTGCACCGCATTTTGACGTTGCCTTTTCATTAAACCCTGATTCCTGTTTAATTACTGCTTTTACAAAATCACTATCAAGACCGTATTTTTGCGAATATTCTTCAATAAGCTCGTTAATTTGGGTTTTACTTGTTATATTGTTTGAACGAATGTTGTTAGTTATACCTTGATAATTGTTAATATTTATATAATTTCCCTCGTCCAAATAATTCTCATTTTGAGCTTCATTAATTAATTCCTTAGCATTTAAAATAGTCTGAAAATCTTGCTTGTCTTTGACTTCACAAGCATTTGGAACGTTAAATGCATCATTTTCACCGCAAAGATTATTAAAAGCTCCATTTAATACATCAAACTGACGCTCGATATATTGCATTCTATTTATTATTGTGTCCAAGCCGCTTATACTCAAAACTTACTTACCTACTCTCCCCTTGACTTTAATTTATATTAATAAAATACAACATCCGGAGGATTTTCAACATCCACCCAATGGTTGAATTTGTTACAATTTATATTAATCTTGAGATTTATTATATGACAGGCTTTACCCTTCTATTCTATAGGAGTAAAGTGTTTTGATTTTTTTATCACACCATCTATCATTAAGTTCAGAGGGCCGGGGTGAGGATACATTATCATTATCACCTTTCATCCACACAACAATTTATGCAACTTTAGCTTTAAGCAAGTCATGAATATGAACAATCCCCAAAGGTTCGTTATCTTTACTTATACATACAAGTGATGTTATTGAATATTTTTCCATTAAAGCAAGCGCCTTTGCTGCAAGGTCATCTTCAAAAACAGTTTTTGGTGTTTTTGTCATCACATTGAGCACTTTCAAATCCCTGACTGGTATATTTTTCAAAAGTGTACGGCGAATGTCGCCATCAGTCAAAATTCCTTCAAGTTTATTATCTTCATTTTTAACAACGGTTAAACCTAATTTTTTATCCGAAATATATTTAACAGCATCCAAAAACGACATATTTCTATCAACAATTGGCATATTATTTGCATCAATCATTAAATCCGAAACTTTATAAATGTGACCTCTTCCTAAAGCACCCGATGGGTGATAAATTAAAAAATCATCCTCGGTAAACCCTCTTTGTTTTAAAAGACAAACAGCTAAAGCATCTCCCATTGCAAGTGTAACTGTTGTGCTAGCTGTTGGGGCCTTATTTAAAGGACAAGCTTCACGTTCTACACTTATATCCAAAACAACATCAGCGCTTTTAGCAAGTGATGAATTTTTTTTACCCGTCATTGCTATAAGTTTGCAATTAAAACGTTTTATTATAGGTAAAACATTTAATAATTCAATTGTTTCACCACTATTTGATATTGCAATAACGACATCATTTGGTGTAATTATGCCCGAATCACCATGCGTACTTTCAGCAGGATGTAAAAAATATGAAACAGTACCAGTTGATGAAAGGGTGGCCGCAATCTTACGACCGATTAGACCTGATTTACCCATACCCGTTACAATAACCGTACCCTTGCAATTTAACATCAATTTACAAGCTTCTTCAAAATCTGCGCCTAAATGTTCTTTTAGTTTTAATATAGAATTTGCCTCAATATCAAAAACTTCACTTGCAAGTGATAAGATATCATTCTTTTCCTTTATAAGCATAATATTTCTCCATATTTTATTTAATACAATAGTACACTCAAAAAAATAAAATTTAAACCAAATGGATGAGTTTCGTTACAAAATTTCAATTTTTTGATAAATCATTCGTAACTATAAGTATAAGTTTTAAAAGTTTTTACATGAGAATTAAAATATGTCATTAAAAATTACTAATTTCTACGTCGACACAAATGAAGTTATAGATTTTATTGAAAAATATATAGCCAATCAAAAATTAACAACATATGAAATCGACATTTCTTCGCTTAACCTGTTTGATGCAATAAAAATATCGGTTTTAATCTCGACAAAATATTATGACATAGAAAAAAATAACAAGTTTAAATGGATAGTCGCCGATAAACTTGCATATAATACAATTTCAAAATTAAAACTTTCAAATATGTTTTTGTGCTTAAAAGAAAAAAATGTTATGAATCCACAATCATTCACATTCAAAAATATAGCTTGTGTATAAATGTTTTAAAACTTCTTTTCGGCTTTTGCAAGCTTGATAAAGTCTTTAGCAGTATTAACAGGTATGGCGAATCCAATACCAATGTTTGATTTGTTGTTATCGGGGTTATAAATGCTTTGAGAAATGCCAATAACTTCACCATTAATATTAATTAATGGACCGCCTGAAGACCCCGGGTTTATGGCTGCATCGGTTTGGATTTTGTTTCGTTTGTAGTCAATACGAGAAACAATTCCGGTTGTAAGTGTGCCTGAAAAGCCAAATGGATTGCCAATTGCCAGAATTTGCTGACCTACTTTCACAGTTGAAGAATCACCTAACTTAACAGATGGCAAGCTTTTTTTCGGTGTAATTTTAAGCAGAGCCAAATCCTTTTCAATCCCTTTTGAGAACAAAACGGTTGCTTTATACTCTTCACCATTTGAAGTTTCAACAATTATATTTTTAGCTCCGTCAATAACATGCGAGCTTGTTAAAATTATGCCTGATTCATCAATAATACAACCGGTTCCTGATGATATTCCGTTGGGTACATCAGCATCAATATAAACGATTGACGGGTTTATTTTTTCATAAACTTTCATATTTATATCTTCATATCCGTTTAACGCATTTTTTAAACCATAAAATGGCGCGCTTAATACAGTTTGGGTATTATAAAAAAATGTAATTGCCATAGTCAAAGTTAATATTAAAGTTTTCTTAAATATCATAAATTAAAACTTTCCATTCTTATTTTTTACTTTATATATTATGTAATCTATCATGTTACTTGAAATTATACATTACAACACAATGCATAGACTTCTATGGTATTTAAATATTTCTTTAAATTTAACTTAAAATTATAGTTACAAGCTAAAAAATATTGATTTTAATAAATTATTTGTGATAAAATTAAAACTAAAGAGGGTATATAATATATGGCAAAACATGATAATAGCAGTATAAAGTGTTCATTTTGCGGGAAATATCAAGACCAGGTGAAAAAACTTATAGCAGGTCCTGATGTTTATATTTGCGATGAATGCGTTGATTTATGTAATGAAATTTTGGATGAAGAATTTTTTGACGGCAAAGAAACAACAAAAGAAAATAAAGAATCTGATAACGAAGAATTCAAAATTCCAAAACCACACGAAATTAAAGCATATTTAGATGAAAATATAGTCGGTCAGGATGATGCCAAAAAAGTTCTATCCGTTGCTGTTTATAACCATTACAAACGCGTGGAACATAATTCGATAGTTGAGAATAAAGACGAAGTGGAAATTCAAAAGAGCAATATACTTCTTGTTGGGCCTACAGGTTCAGGTAAAACACTTTTAGCTCAAACGCTTGCAAAAATGCTTGACGTACCTTTTGCTGTTGCAGATGCTACAACATTAACTGAAGCCGGGTATGTTGGTGATGATGTTGAAAATATACTTCTTCGTTTATACCAAAGTGCTGATTATGATATAGAACGAACCCAAAAAGGTATTATATATATTGATGAAATAGATAAAATAGCTCGTAAATCTGAAAATCCAAGTATTACACGTGATGTATCAGGTGAAGGTGTTCAACAGGCATTGCTTAAAATGATAGAAGGTACAACAGCCAATGTGCCACCGCAAGGCGGACGCAAGCACCCTCATCAAGATTTCATACAAATCGACACAAGCAATATTCTTTTTATTGTTGGCGGAGCTTTTGTCGGACTTGATAAAATTATTGAACGTCGAGCAAGCGACGGTACATCGATTGGATTTGGTGTAAGCGGGGTAAAAACACAAGCTGAAAAAGAACTTGAAGCTTCAAGGATACTCAAAAAACTACAGCCTGAAGACTTATTAAAATTCGGCTTAATCCCTGAATTTATAGGTCGTGTACCTGTATTTGCAGTGCTTGACCCACTTGAAGAAAAAACTTTAAAAATGATTTTAACCGAACCTAAAAATGCTATTGTTAAACAGTATCAATGCTTGCTTAAAATGGATGGTGTTGATTTAAAATTCGACAATGAAGCTATTGACCTAATTGCTAAGGAAGCTTTAAAACGTAAAACAGGCGCGCGTGCTTTAAAATCAATTGTTGAAGAAATTATGTTGGATATTATGTATAATGTTCCAACTCAGGACGATATCAAAGAATATGTAGTTACAGCTGATTTAGTTAAGTCAAAAACGTCAAAACTTGCCCCGCTTGTCAAGTTACCTACCAATAATAAAATTAATGAGGACATAGCTTAAAATTATGAAAAATAATATTAAATTTACTAAAATGCACGGACTTGGAAACGATTTCGTTATTTTAGATGAAGTTGAATATAACAAAATCAAAGATGATAGTATAAATTTTGTTAAAAAAATATGTAAACCACATTTTTCAGTAGGTGCTGACGGACTTATTGCAGTTGATACAAATATTGATAAAAATATAGCTGACATAGGTTGGCATTTTTATAACAACGACGGCACAATGGCTCAAATGTGCGGTAATGGTATGAGATGTTTTGCAAAATATATTGTTGACAACAAAATACTTGGTGACAAAAAAACATTTCGGGTTTTAACCAAAGCAGGTGTTATCGTTCCAAAAGTTTTAGATAATGGTGAAGTCGAAGTCAATATGGGGGTTCCCATACTTGAACCAGACAAAATCCCCTTTTTAGCTGACTCAAATTTAAATGTAGAAGTTGAAATTTGGGCTAAAAAATTTATCTTAAATGCTGTTAGCATGGGTAATCCGCATTGTGTGGTTTTCTTACCGCAAAATTCAAACGATGATCCAAAAACTCTTGCAACTGATTATGGTCCTGACATTGAAAAACACGAACTGTTCCCTCAAAAAACCAATGTCGAGTTTATTAAAGTTATATCACCAAACGAAATAACTCTGGATGTTTGGGAAAGAGGTTGTGGTATAACACTTGCTTGTGGTACCGGTGCTTGTGCTAGTGTAGTTGCAGGGATTCTTCTTGGCAAGCTTGAGAACAACGTACTTGTTCATCTGCCGGGCGGTGACTTAAATATAAACTGGGCAGGTTCAAAAGAAAACACAAACTTTCCGGTTATTATGACAGGTGATGCCTCATATTCCTTTAAGGGTGTACTTTTCTAAAAATTTAATTTTGACCAGTTGAATAATTTTTTTGCTCCTGTGGAGTTTTCTTCGAAAACTCTTACGTCGCCCATTCATAGGCTTCGCACTTTTGCGCCTGCTGGGTCGCAGCCGCTCAAGTGCTGTGCTTTGGCTTACGCCATTACAAAATCCTTCTGTTTTGTTTTATTTTTTTTAGAACATCTTCAAAACTATCTATAGGTTCAAACTTATAGCCGCAGCCCTCTGCAAGCTTTGCACCAAAAGCAAAAATTTCTTCCTGAGGATAACGACGGCATATAAACCCACGTACTTTATGGTTTTTGCATAATTTTGTTTTCTCATCAAGTAATTTACATTTGAACACAAGACCAGTTTCATCCTTACCCGTAATTTCGAAATCAGCATAATTTCCTTGTAGATTTAACTTATGAAACTCTTTTTCATCATTAATAACTTTTTTATCATGTTTAATATAAATATTCTGACAGCATTGACCACATTGTAAACAGGTTCCTGTTTTTATATACTTTTTATTCAAGATATATTTATAATATATTTTTTTTATCTCTTTGATAAAACAAGCTATTGTATTGCAATTCAAATTTAATTTTCCCGACATAAACTGGCTCTATAGACATTATATCATATTAAATCACATGAAAAGTTAATGATTAGCAACGTTTAGTTTTGTTTAGTCTTCGTCAATATAATTTACAATACGGGTAATTTTCTTATCAAGTCTAGTTATAATGTCTTCAATACCGTTTATTTTAGCGTTAAGTTTACGAACATTATCCATTTCATGCGTCATTTGTTCAAATAACAGTTCTTTTTGTTCAAGTTGTTTTGATATTTCGTTATTTTTTTCTTCATTTTCTTTTAATTTTTGAAGTATTTCATTTAATTTATCGCTATAATCTGCTTTATTACTAAGTTTATTCTCAATATTTTCAATTTTTTCATTGATGTTGCTGTTTGTTTCCTCGTATGAATTTTGAAGCTCTTCAATGACTTCATTTACACGGTCAAGTTTAGAAACAAGATTATTATTAAACGAATTTTCAACATCAGCAATCTGCTCACTTAGATTATTTATTTTAAAGTTATTGTCGTTTATATTATTTTCAATATTTTCAAAGGTTTCATCAAAACTTCCTATTTTATCTTCAATATTTACGTTTATTTCTTCATAAGAATTAAGTTTTAAAGTCACGTCATTTAATGAATTATCAATATTTGAAATAGTATTTTCAATGCTGTTTAGTCTATCTTCAAATGAAATACGAACAAGATTCAAATCTTCGTTTTTAACAGTTGAATTAACGTTTTCCTGAATACTTTTGAATATTAAATCAACGCCATCAATCCATGTGCCAAGATAAACAAAAGCTTCATTAAGATTATTTATATTACTTGCAATAAGGTTCTGTGTTTTTATAACTTTTGAAAAATCAATACCTAACTTTGTAAGGTTGTTTATCTGGGCTATAATTTCCGATGTAAGCTTTTTAAATTTTTCGACATTGCTGTTGTAAGTATTCTGTGCTTCATCAGCCAGAATAATAAGCTTGTTGGTTCGTTTGGATATGCTTGAAATATCTTCATTCGTTGATTCTACAACCGATGATAGGTTTGATATTTCATCTTTAATTAATAAAGTATTTTCATTTTTATATGACTCAACAATTTCTGTTACATTTGATATTTCATTTTTAATTAGTGAAGTATTTTCATTTTTAAATGATTCAACAATATTTGAGACATTTGACAGTTCGTCCTTTATTGTATTTTTGCTTTCATCCAGATTTTGACTTACTGATGCTTGCAAGTCATTAAGCATCATATTAAGTTTTATAATATCATTTTCAAGGTCAATAAAAGTATAAATATAAGTTTCATTATCATTGTCAAGTTCGTCAGACGATTTGAAAAATACATTGTTAATTTTACCAATATTATCTTTTAAAACATCAATATTCTGGATTGTTGAAGCAATAGGAGTCAGTTTATCATCAATTTTTATATAGGTCTGATTTATTTTATCATTTATATCATTTTTACTCTGTTCAATACAATTTTGTATTGCTTCTTGTTCTTGAACAAAATTAAAATTTTCAAAAAAAACAGCAACAGATTGAATAATCGTATCTTTAGTTTCTTTTATTTCATTTTGGATTTCACTTGAGTATAATGATGAAGAATATTCAATAAGTTGAGACAATTTTGTTAAATTTGAATTAATTTCCTCTCGAAATGCATTTGTTTTTTCGTCATCACTTTCAATTTTTACCTGGTTTAGGTTGGAAATATGATCTTGTATACTTTTTATTGCATTAATTATTTCATTAACATTATAACTTTGATTCCCTGCAATATCTGATGTTTTATCATCAATAAGCTGTGAAAGTTCCGCTTTCAGGCTGTCGAATTCATATTTTACATCAATTGAATTTTGTTTTTCCTCATAAGTCTTGAGGTTGACATCTATTCCATTTAAAAGCTTAATTATATCGTCGATACATACAAAAAGGTTTTTTACATCAGTTTCATTGGTATCTTCATATGTATGTGTAATTATACTTATTTTGCTGTTTAGATTATTTATAGCTTCAAAAATATCATTTTGGGTTTGGTGATTATAAATATCTTCATTTATTTCAATTGCTTTAATTAAATTTTGTATATCGCTGCTAAGTTTATTGCAAATTTCGTATTCATTTGAGTCAAAAATATCCTTTAAATCTTGCAAGTTTTCATTAAGATTATTTAGCGAATCAAAAATTTCTTGGTTGTTTTTATCACTTTCAATAACTTCTTTTACATTTTGTAGATTTTCATTAAGGTTATTTAGCGAATCAAAAATTTCTTGGTTGTTTTTATCATTTTCAATAACTTCTTTTACATTTTGTAGATTTTCATTAAGGCAATTTAAAGACTCAATAATATTATCATTATTATTGACTTCATTATCATTAAAAATTTCATTTGCATTTTGTTCATTTGAATAGTTTTCTACATTTTGAGGTTTTAATGTTTTAATTTGAACATTTATTTCGTTTATAAAACTATTAATGGCTTCTAATTTTTGATTTAAAGGTTTTAAAGCTTCATTAATATTTATATTTATTTTAGGTTCAATAGGTGGTATTGGCTTATTTGAAGCATCTTTGAAATTTTCAATAATACTGTCTAATTTCTCAATAATTTCACTTTGATTATTATTTTGAATATTTGAATCATTGTCTTTCAGCGAAGGTAAGTTAGTCAGAATTTCACGTAAAGATTGAATTTCGCCTACTATATTTAAGGTATTTAAAGTTATAGTGTCTTCAATAGCTTGAGTTTCTTCAATTAACGAAATATTTTCAAAAAAACCAGCTATTGCGGAAATAATGCCGACTTCAATTTTGGAAATGGCATTTATTATTTTTTCAGTGTTTGATGAACTTTCATCGTTCAGAAACTCGTTTATATTATTATCGTCATCATCATTTTCAAACATGTTTTTGCACAATTACATATATACTTATATAAATTATTTTACCAGATAAATAAATATATGAAACAATGTAAATTTATTGTTACGAAAATTTAACAAAAAAAAACCGGGAAACTATTCCACGGAAATTAAAAAAATAATTTTTTTTATCTAACACTCTCATTCTTTTATTTAATAGCAATCAAATGGCTTTTATGCAATTTATAATTTTGATTGTTTATTGCTTTTGCTTCTGATATAGCCATTGACCGCCTTTTTTTTGCACCTCTTAATATGAATTCTACTCCATAAGATATGTTATTTAACATTTTTGTATTTGAAGAAGACTTATACATTAATTTATCTGTCCTTTTTGTCTATATTTATGTTTTTAATTACGACATGTTTTTGGAAAAACTTTAGAATATTTATTCAAATTATTACAATTTCTTAATAA
>USEW01000058.1 GCA_900553845.1 uncultured bacterium | reverse complement strand
AATTATGATAAAATATATTTAATAAAATATAATTTATCAGGAGATTAATATGAAGAGGATAATTTTTGCTTTTATTGTTGCATTTTTAAATGTGCATATGGTATTTTGTGCTGATTTTACAACATTTAGACTTGAAAATGGTCACACATTTATAATAAAACCGATTCATACAAATCCAATTGTAACAATTGATACCTGGGTAAAAACCGGGTCTATAAATGAAGATGATAAAAATAATGGTATTGCGCATTTTTTGGAACATATGTTTTTTAAAGGGTCTAAAAATTACCAAGCCGGTGAGTTTGATAGAATTTTAGAATCTAAAGGTGCTGTTATTAATGCTGCTACAAGCAAAGATTACACTCACTTTTATATTACAATTCCTTCAAAAGATTTTGAACTTGCTTTAAAAATGCATGAAGACATGCTTTTAAATCCGCTTTTTCCTCGACATGAGTTAGAAAAAGAACGTAAAGTTGTTATTGAAGAAATATCTCGGGGACTTGATAATCCGCAAAATATTTTATATAAAAGCTTTAATGCAGGATTTTATAAAACACATCCTTACCGTTACGATGTAATAGGCAAAAAAGAAATTATTGAAAAAATAACACAAGAAGAAATGTTTGATTTTTATAATAAATGGTATGTCCCCCAAAATATGACAACAGTTATCGTGGGTGATGTTGATGAAAAGAAAATTATTGATTTATTAAAATCAACCTTTAACAAAAAATTATCTGACAAATATGCACCAAAAACCTATAAAGTTGATAATGCACCACAAACTCCAATTGTTATCAATAAAGAACTTGATGTACAAACAGGTTATTATATTTTAGGCTTTAAGGGGGTAAAACCAACAAATCGTGACAGTTATGCTTTGGATGTTTTGTCAGTTATTTTAGGTGACGGCAGAAGTTCAATATTATACCAAAACATAAAAGAACAAAAACAACTTGCTAATTCAATTACATCAAGAAATTCATCCTCAAAAGATGACGGTTTATTTTTAATTTATGCAACTTTTGATAAAGAAAAACTAAACAAACTTGATACTTCAATTAAAAATGAAATAGAAAATATAAAAAAAATAAATGTATCAAATGAAGTATTAAATAGAGCTAAAAAAATTATTGAAAAAGATGTCTTTTATTCTCGCGAATCAGTTTCAAATATCGCAAATGAACTTGGATATATTTCAGTTGTATCCGATGACTTATCATTATATTCAAATTATATTGAAGACATAAAAAAAGTTACATCAAATGATATAAAACGTGTTGCCAATAAATATCTTGACCTAAATAAAAGTGTAACTTCAATAATTGTTCCAAAGGAAAACAAATGTTCAAATGAACATCCTGTTGCAAACATTAAAAATAAAAACAAAAATGACAATAGCTTGTTACAAGCTAAACTAATAAAAAAAGTCGATACCATAAGCAAATATGAATTACCAAATGGCAGTATTTTATTAATCAATAAAAATATTGATAATGATATAGTTGCCATTCAAATTATGGATGCTGGCGGTGTTTTTATCGAACAAATTCCTGGTGTTGGAAATATTTTAGCAACATCTCTAATGAAAGGAACAAAAAATTATAGTTATATTGAACTATCAGAAATTATGGAAGAAAATGGAATTGCAATTGTTCCATCTTTAACATCTGATACTTTTACAATATCTGTGCAAACTACAAAAAATGAATTAAGTAAAACATTTGAGCTTTTGGATGAAGTCATAAATAATCCTAAATTCGATGTTTTTGAAATAGAAAAGATAAAAAGAGAATTATTAACATCTATAAAAACTCAAAGAGACACACCTTCAAGTGTTATGTTTGAAGAATTTAAAAACAGTATATGGCAATATACTCCATATAACAATACTGGCAAAGTTTTGGAAAAAACTTTAAATAAAATAAGTACAAATGATGTAATAAATTATTATAATAAATTATTCTATCCAAAAAATCTTGTTATATCAATTAATGGCAATGTTGATGAAAAAATTTGTATTGATTATTTTACCAAACTTTTTGAAAATAAAAAAGGAGAAAAAGTTGATTTAAGAAGTTATCATAATTTATTTTTAAAACCCATACAAAAAAAATGTATTAATACAAAAAAAGACACAAATACAAGCTGGATTGCAATAGGCTGGAAAACAGACGGGGTCACAAATCAAAAAGATTGGGCAACACTTCAAGTTATAAATTCTATTTTAGGCAATGGAATGAGTTCGCGTCTTTTTGTAAATCTTAGAGATGCTCAAGGACTTGCCTATCAAATAGGTTCAACTTATGTTGCAAATTTAAATAGCGGACTTTTTGCAGTTTATATAGGAACAAAGCCGCAAACTTTGGAACATTCAAAAAATGAATTATTAAAGGAAGTTGACAAAATAAAAACAGAATTTGTTCTTGACAAAGAATTAAATGAAGCTAAGGAAAAAATTGTCGGCAATTATATTATTTCACTTGAAACAAACGGCAAAAAAGCCGCAACTCTAGCTTGGTTTGAAACTTCAGGGCGCGGCTTTGAATTTGATAAAAAATATATTGAGCTTATAAACTCAGTTACAGCAAAAGATATAATTTCAACAGCCAATAAGTATTTTAATGACAATATGGTTATGTCAATTGTCGGAAAATAGTCTTAATACTTTTTATTACATATTATATTTTTTTAATTTATCTAACTCTTTTAAATCATTTACTATAATATAATTCATTTTATTTAATTTTTGTTCGCATATATAATTATAGTTTTTTATAATATAATCTCTACCGATATTTTTATTTATAAGAGCATCTATTACAATAAAATAATTTTTAGCCGTATTTCGATTAATTCTTTTGGCATCACGTATTTTCTCAAAATCAATAATTTTTCTTTCTAATTCTTTGGTATTATTACTTTCAAGTCCAAATTTTTTACAAAAAGCAATATTTATAAGTGCTTTTAGCTCTTTTTCTGATATAATATGTTTTCTTTCTCTACCAGATATTATGATCTGGGGAACTTCTTCATTTAACTCACTTAAAAGTTTTTGAGATTTATTATCTAAATATTCAATTTGTTTTTTATTTAAACTTCTATTCAGTTTATATTTAAAAACTGGCACTTTATGTTTTTTACTAATCAGTTTACCATTCTGAGTATTTTTAGAACTTTCTAAAGTTGTATGTGAGTTACCATCTAAAGTTAAATCAACGATATCCACAACAGATCTTATAGGTCTTGGTTGAATATTTGGATTTTGTCTTATATTAATAGAATTTAAAAATGCATTTAATTTAGCTTTTTGTAAAAAATTTAAAAAAAGTTTTGTGCCTTTTGCAATTTCTCTTTGATTTCTATCATAACTATCTTGATTGACTTGTCTTATAAAATTATCAAAATTTCTTCCGTTCTTAATAGTATTTTGAGAATATCTTTGTCCATAATTATAAAGACTATTACCAATATTATTCATATAATCCCCTTTCTATTTATAAAAGTCTTAATTATTATTACAAATATAATTTTATTAAATCAAACAATAAAGTCAATAATTTAACCAAAAATCATAACAATAACCAGGGCGCATATGAATATTGGTATATTAAAATGTAAAAAGGTAGGTATGCAAGTGTCAAAAATGTGATTGTGCTGGTTATCAACGTTCAATCCTGAAGTTGGTCCTAATGTTGTGTCGCTGGCTGGAGATCCTGCATCTCCTAAAGCTGCCGATGCTGAAAGCAATATAACAGTTGAAATTTCGCTTAAGCCTAATTTTAAACAAACAGGAATAAAAAATACAGCTAATATTGGTATTGTTCCAAAAGAAGTGCCTATTCCCATTGTAATTATTAAACCTAAAATAAGCATGATGATAGAAGCTATAATTTTGCTTTGCAGCATATAATTTGATAATTCATTAATTAAAATATTTATACTACCGGTTTCTTTTAAAACAGCTGCAAAACCGGCAGCAACAAGCATAACAAAAGCAACATAGCCCATTAAACAAACGCCTTCATTCATTAAAGCATCCATTTTATGATGGCTTACAGCTCGTGTTGCAAAGATTATTCCTAAACCAACTAAAGCACCCAAAGGCAAAGAACCTGTAACAAGCTGAACTATTAAAGTTGCAAATGCACCAAAAAGTGTAATATAATGTTCTTTTGTCAACTTTTGTGTTTTTATTTTATTTATATCATTATCCATATTTGAATCTAAACAAGCTATTGGTAAATCTTTATACTTTCTTTCTTTACGATATGAATAAAACACCGCAACAAAGAGTCCCATAAGCATTGCAAAACCAATAATTATATTGTATTTCCAAACATTTGTTTTTATTATATTATAACCGTTTTGAATCATATTGTCGGCAACAAGTCCCTGAAATATAAGTCCAAATCCTGCAGGGAGTGCAATATATGGTGCTTTTAAACCAAAAGCAAGCGCACAACTTATATTTCGTCTATCCAATTTTAATTTATTCATTAAACCTATTAATGGCGGGATTACAATTGGAATAAATGCAATATGAATAGGGATAAGATTTTGTGACATAATTGCTATTATTGTTAAAATTAATATTAACAAATATTTATTGTTTTTAATAACCTTTGTTATTTTTAGCCCAAGAATCTGAGCCATGCCGGTATGCGCCATAGCAGCAGCAAAAGTTCCTAAAAGTATATAACTTAATGCTGTTTCACTATTTGCGCCCATACCATTTATAAATATTGTCATTATATCGTCAATTTTCATGTGGGATATTAATCCCCCAATAATAGCTGAAATAATTAAGGATAAAAGCACATTTACTCTCATCAAACATAATAATGAAAGCATAATTACTGATAATATTGCAGGATTTAATATTATACCCAACACATTCATCCCAATTTGTTTTCTATTTTCATAACAAATATATCAAAAAATTTTTAAAAAGTAAATTTAAATGAATAACGATTGGATAAAATCATCCTTATCAAAATCTTTTATATCCTCAACTTTTTCACCAACACCAATAAGTTTTAAAGGTAAATTATAATCTTTTGCAATAGATATAATAATAGCACCTTTTGAAGAACCGTCAAGTTTGGTTAAAGCAATACCTGTCAAATTTGCGACCTCAAAAAAAGTTTCAGCCTGATTTATACCATTTTGTCCCATAGTTGCATCAAGAACAAGCAAACTTTCTTTTAAACTATTGGAAGCATTTTTGATTATTACATTTTTGATTTTGTTTAGCTCTTCCATTAAATTATACTTATTTTGCAACCTTCCTGCCGTATCAACAATCAAAACGTCATAACTTTCATTTTTAGCTTTACTTATGGCTTCATAAACAACACTTGAAGGGTCTGCATTATGTTTAAAAACAATATCAACTCCTATTCTATTTGCCCAAATTTGCAGTTGTTCAACAGCAGCAGCCCGAAAAGTGTCACCTGCAGCCAGCAGCACTTTTTTACCCTCTTGTTTAAATTTGTTAGCTAGTTTAGCAATTAAAGTCGTTTTTCCAACACCATTTACACCTGTAATCAGATAAATATTAAGTTCATTTTCATCATAACGAAGATTATTATCACCTGCATTATCTAAAATTTTGCTAAATTCATCCTTTAAATACAATTTAATCTCGGATGGTTTTATAATATTTTGTTTTCTTAAGTTATCAACAAGATAAGATGAAACATTAACACCCAAGTCAGCTTTTATTAACATTTCTTCCATATCATCAAGTGTTAAATCATCAAATTCTTCTTTTTCACTTGCAAATGATACAATATCTGAGACAAGATTCTTGCTTGTTTTTGATAACGTTTCTCTTAAAGATGAGAAGAAACCTTTATTTTCATTATCTATTTTCTTGTCTTCATTATTTTTTTTATTAAAAAAACTAAACATAAAACCCCTTACTTAGATTTTAAGTTATATTCCGAAATAACACTTCCTAAAATACCGTTAATAAATGAAGAGCTATCACCGGTTGAATATTTTTTAGCAAGTTCAATAGCTTCATCAAGAGTAACCCTAACAGGCGCATCTTTTATATAAACAAGTTCACAAATAGCTATTCTTAAAATATCCTTATCTATTTTAACCAAACGTTCAATATTCCAGCCATATGCATATTTTTTAATTAACCCGTCAATTTCATTTTTATTTTCACGATAATTTAAAGCAAGTTTAATAATATAATCACGAACTTCTTCTTTTTCTTCCAACACGCTCATTTCAGCTATTTCCAACGCCATCATGGCTTTATCAGAAACATTTATCAAATCATCTAACTTTTCTCTCATATCCAACGTTGTAGGCAATGGTACTTCAATATTATGGGTGCCTATCGGTCGTTTTATATTATCTTCATGATTATTTTCATATTGTTCCAGAAAATCACGTATTTCAAAAAAACAACTGGTTGCAACCTTTAACTCGGATGTTGCATTATTTGTTAATGTTCTTACTGATTTTAATAAAATATCAGTATAATTTTCTTTATCTAGTTTTGAAATATTTTCAGGACATTGTGAAAATACTATCAAAGCTAATTCCCTTGCGGCATGTCGTGCTTGCATTATTTTTTCCTTTTGTATTCCTATCTATGCTATATATATTAAGACATGAAAAAAACTAAATTAAAAGTATAAATCCCTCAATCTAATGTTTCATTACAGATAAATTCTTTTATTTTAAATTTCTCAAGCTCAATTTGTTTTAAACTTTTTGAAGGTGGAAACATTTGATTGCTTCGTTCAAATGTATCAGAAGAACGTTTTTTTTGTAATTTTTTATTCCTTTGCAGATTCAAAGCTAAATAATCACATACATCTTTTTCTATTTTAGTTAATTGCAAATATTTTTTTTGTATACTTGAATTTATGCTATTCATAAAGTTTTTCCTTAAATCAATGCATCTTTTATTCTTGCTTTTACATTATCATGACCCAAAATACTAAGTACAGCAACTAAATCTGCACCATGTGTTTTTCCTGTAACAGCGGCTCGAAGCGCCCACATTGTTTGTTTAGGTTTTATTCCTTCTTTTTCTTTAAAATATGATCTTAAATCAGCTAGTTCATCATGAAGTTTTTCTTCATCGTCAAAATTCCATAAGTCAATTCTGTTGTCCAAAATATCTTTTAAAACTTTTTGAGAAACTTCAAGATTTATAACATCATTTTTAACACTTTCTTCAACATCAACATTTTTTCCTCCAAAGAAATAATTTACTTCATCAGTTATATCAGACAACAAGGTTAATGGCTCACGAGTTATTTCAACCATTTTTTCTAACTGCTGTTGAGATAACTCACTTAAATCATACTTTGATAAAAACGGTTTAATCTTTTCAACAAGTTTTGGTATTTCCATTTTTTTGATATATTGTCCATTCATCCAATTTAATTTGTCATATTCAAAAATCGAATTTGAAGACGATACTTCATTAATACGAAAATCTTGTGCTATTTCATCAACATTTTTTATTTCATTACCATCAGAAGGTGACCAACCAAGAAGCGCTACAAAATTTATTAAAGCATCGGTTAGGTAACCTTTTTCAACAAATTCAGATACAGCTGTTGCACCATGTCGTTTAGATAACTTGCTTCTATCAGGTGCAAGTATCATACCCAAATGACCAAATTTTGGAACTTCAGCTTTTAAAGCTTCATAAATTAAAATCTGTTTATAAGTGTTTGATATATGGTCTTCTCCACGTATAACATGAGATATTTTCATTTCCATATCGTCAATTACAACAGCAAAATTGTATGTAGGTGTTCCATTTGATTTCATAATTACAAAATCACCAATTGTGTCAAGGTTAACTTTTAGCTCACCTTTTACCAAATCATTAAACCCTATTTCACCGTTTTGAGGAACTTTAAAACGAATTGATGGTTTAATACCTTTAGCTTTTAATTCTTTTTTTTCATCTTCGCTTAAATTTCTGCATCTTCCGCTATATTTATGCGGGTGTTTGTTTTTTATTGACTCTTCTTTTTCTTTATCCAATTCTTCCTGTGAGCAAAAACATTCATAAGCATAACCTTCATCAATCAATTTTTGAGCATATTTTGGATAAATATCAAACCGCTCAGACTGTTGATAAGGACCATAATCCCCACCAACATCGGGACCTTCATCCCAGTTTAATCCCAATGCTTTTAAGCTATCATATATATTTTGAGTATATGCTTCATTTGAGCGCTCTAAATCAGTGTCTTCAATACGAAGAACAAAATCACCTTTATTTTTCTTTGCAAATAAATAATTAAATAAAGCCGTACGAGCTGTTCCTATATGCAAATTACCGCTTGGTGAGGGTGCAATTCTTACTCTTATTTTATCCATATTTTTTTAACTCCAAATTTTAATCAATATATTTTTCAACAACACTATAAAATTCTTTTATTTCAACATCATTCATCTTTGTCAATGGCTGCCTCAAAACATTATCAAGCAATCCCATTTTACTCAATGCTTCTTTAACCGGCACAGGATTTGGCGCCATAAATAACTTCTTAAATAAAGGAAATAGACTCAAATGAATTTCCAAAGCTTGATTTATATTTCCGGATTTAAATTCTTTTATCATTTGCTGTAATTTATTACCAACAAGATGAGAAGCAACGGATATAACACCGGATGCCCCCAATGACATCATTGGAAGAATTAAGCTGTCGTCACCGCAGAAAATGGTAAAATCTTTATCAACAAACTGTTTTAATTCGGATATATAATCCATATCTGGCGAGCTTTGCTTTAACGCTTTAATATTTTTAAATTCCCTTGCCAATTTTGCAACGGTCTGCGGTTGCATATTGACACCTGTACGACCCGGAATATTATATAAAATAATAGGAATATCAACAGATTTAGCAATACTTGAAAAATGCTCGTACATTCCATTCTGTGATGGCTTGTTATAGTAAGGAACAACTGAAAGTAAAGCATCGGCTCCATTTTCCTGCATTTTTTGCGACATTTCAACCGCTGTTTTTGTTGAATTTGAACCCGCACCCATAATTATTGTGGTTTTATCACCAATTGTTTGTTTTAGTTCTTTTAATAAGTTTAATTCTTCATCATGCGTTAAAGTTGGCGACTCTCCTGTTGTACCTGCAGCAATTATAGCATCTGAACCATTTTCAATTAAGTATTTTGCAAGTTTAATAGTTTGTGCATAATCAACACTTTCATTATAATCAAAAGCCGTCACCATTGCCGTTATAACATTTAAAGAACTAAAACTTTTTTCCATGATTTAATTATCTCCTTTGACATTATATAATTAAGTTTTGCACAATTATATTTTAGAATCAATAATTAATTTATCATATAGACTTTTTTATAATATAAGATACTTCCCAATGTAATTAATATAATATTTGGAAGCCATGCAGCCAATACAGGAGTAATCTGCCCTGCTTCTCCAAGTGAGAAAGCAAAAGCTCTTAGAATATAAAAAATAAATATAATCAAAATACTAAATAAAAATCCACGATTATAACGAACTCTTGGCGGTGTAATGGATAATGGCACACCGAGCAATACAAAAACAATTGTTGTTATAGGGAGAGCAACTTTATCATGAAGCATAACTTCATATTCAAGTTTATTTTTCATAATTTTGCTGTTGTTTGTTTTTATATATTTTGTAAGACTTTTAAAACTGCATTCTTCAGGTTTTAATTCAAATATTTTTTCATCAAGTGTTATACCAAAATCAGCAGTTGTTGAGCCAAGCCAGCTTGTATTAAAAATTTTACCAACAAGTGATATCGTATAAACAGAAGCATCATTAAAAACCCAAGAGCTATTTTGTGTTTTACCGGTATCTGCTTGAATAATTTGTATTGTATCTTTATTTGATAAATCAAGAATAGTTACATTATTTAAAGTTTTATTTTCACAACTTCTTACATAAAAAAGTCGTTTCAAAGTATCATCTGGTCCCTTAACCTTAAATGAAAAATTATGTTTGCCTTCAGGTACATTCTTTTGTCCTAATGACCAAATAGCTAATGCTTTTGACTGTGATGTTGTGACAGGCACTATTGTTTCATTTACAACAAATACAAAAAGTGACATTAATATTGCAAATATAAATATAGGCTTTGAAATTCTATCAAGCCCGACACCCAATGCTCTTAATACAGTCAATTCAGATGATAAACATAACTTATTTAAAGTCATGACAACCGACAATAAAACAGACATAGGAATTGACATGACAATAATACTTGGTAAGTTTAAAAGAATCATCATTAATGCAACGTTAAATGGAATACCATAGTTTGTTATTTGTTTGACAAGAGTTATAAAAGTATCACTTGCAAAAATTATTGAAGTAAATACAATAACACCTAAAATAAAAACTTCCAACACCTGAAGCATTATATATCTATCAAGAATAGAAAATCTGCTTAAGAGTCTTATTAAAGTTTTTTTATATAAAATTCTTACATATCCCAGATTCATAATTTATATTGTATTATAAAGAAAATTAATTTGGAAGAATTTTATACCTTGATCAATTCTTTTAGCGTGTAATACATATCATTAAATGTTTTCATCACTCTTGGCGATTTTTCAAAAATTTCATCACCCCAAAATTT
>USEW01000057.1 GCA_900553845.1 uncultured bacterium | reverse complement strand
GATATATTAAGAGAAACTATTCATTCTATGACAACTAAAGAAGTTCTTGAGCTGATGAAACTAGATAGTAAGGATGATGAAGAAAAACTGCAACACGCACGAGCAATATTAAATAAAGGAAACCATATCCGAAGTTATACTAATGTTTTAGGTTCAGGAAAAAACATCAATAGGATCAAATATAATAAAGAAGATAATTCATTGTTGCAAAGCACTGATAATTTAGAACAAAATATTAATGTTAATCTTTCGGGAAATGGTGCAACTTTTGAAGGACCCAAAGTAAAATCTTCTAGGCTTCCTAGTGGTTCTATAGATATTACTATAGAAGGTTTGGAAGATGAAAACGGAAACAGAGCACAAGTAGGGCACGGTCACATACATAGTAATGGAGATGCGAATGGAAATATCTATGCATAAACCAAATTAATAAACTTTATAAAGACTGAATATGATTAAATCATATTCAGTCTTTTATTTAAACAAATATATTAGTTTAAGGATTATATTCCCTAGTTCAATATTACCCAAAAACCAACAAAATAAGGGAAGCAAAATTAATACATATGCTCTATTAAACGATAAATTATATACTATAGTCAGCGTTTTAGCAAAAAGATATATGACCCAAAAGTATATGCATAATTGTAGTAACACAGAAAAAATATAACCAAATATATAAACATCCTTCAAAAGTTGAAGCGGGGATATTAAAATAAGCGGAATTAACGAATAAGCTGATGTACTTAATAATTCAATAAATTTTGAATCATTATAAAACACTTTTGAAGCTATACCAAAAAATGCACAAAACATAATCCAAAAAATTATGGAGCCTATAATTGTGAAAATTATTTCAAAAAAAATCAAAACATAACTTTTAGGGTTATAAATATTTAAATGCAATATATAATTGAAAACAGAAATAAAAGATATTATTATAATGGCATTTGATAGAGAAATATTATTTTTAATATCCTCAAGTGCCTTAGTTGGTGTTTGTAATAGATTAAAAATATTATTAAATAAGTTTTGCATTTTTTACTCCCATAAATAAAGTGGTTTGTGAGAAAATTTTACACTTGTTGGAATTAAAGCATCAATCATTGAGCTTTGTGTTTTATTCGTATTAAACATTTCAGAAATAAAACTATAAAAATTAAAATCTTTTTTATCAGGATAATTTTGCACATTAAGATTTTTTACTTTTATACCATACTTTTCAGATGCCATAACCTTTGCAAATTCAACAGCATAATCTAAATCACCGTTTGAATCAATAAACCCAAAAGTTTTAGCTTGCGAGCCAGTAAAAATACGTCCATCGGCATATTTACTTAAAGTTTCCATATCAAGTTGCATGGAAGGTACTGAATAATTATCATTACGTTCAATACGTCCGTTTATTATGGCTCTTATAAATTGATTATATGAATCATTGACAATATTTTGCAATAATTGTTTTTCGTCATCAGTCATTTTCTTTAAATGAGAACCAATATCTTTATATTTTCCACTTTTTATAACGTTTGGTTCAATAAGCAACTTACTTTGAATCAATTGGTGAGCATCAACTGTTGAAAAAATTACACCAATACTGCCTGTAATTGTACCACTTTGAGCAATTATTCTATCTGCAGCAGAAGCAATATAATATCCGCCTGAAGCAGCAACGTCTTCCATAAATACAACAACCGGTTTTACTTTTCTCAATCTTATTATAGCATCATATATATTTTGTGACATTCCAACAGTTCCGCCAGGTGTATTAATTTTTAATACAACACCCTTTACCTGATTATCATTTTGAGCTTCCTTTATTGCTTTCAAAAATGAATTGGCATCATTTTGTTGGGAAAATGAAAAACTATCATTTGAACGACTTTCAATAATTCCATTTAAATTTATTATTGCTATTTTATTTGATGATACAATTTTATTAATTTTTTCATTTTTGTGTCCTTTTATTATGTGACTATTGCGACTTTTATTAAAAGTATTAAAAAGATTTAAAAATAGTGTAATAACACACAAGATTATTAAAATTAAAACCAAATTTTTATTATTCATCTTTATTGTCCTATATTTTTCTTACACTCATCAAGTAAATTTACCATACAATGCTCATAATGTTTAGCCGTCTTTTCATCTTTAGCTTCAAACCTTAATGTGAAAACAGGTTCGGTATTGCTTTGACGAATAAGTGCAAATCCTCCATCAAAAACAATTCTCAATCCGTCAATTGTAATTATATCCTTAATTTCATCCGAAAACAAATCTTTATTTTCGTTAATTTTATTGTTAACCATTTTCAAAACAGTTTTTTTTAATTCATTTTCTATTTTATAACGATTTTCTTTAGAGCAAAAAGTATTTTTAAAAGGTTCAAGTAAATCTTCAAGTTTAAAATTATGATTTTTTAATTTATGTTTAGCAACAATTTCAATAATACGGCATCCTGCATATATTGCATCATCAAAGCCATAAAATCTGTCTTTAAAGAAAATATGCCCACTCATTTCACCGCCTAAAATTGCATTTTTTTCTCTCATCATAGATTTTATATAACCGTGACCTGTTTTGCACATAACAGCACTAGCGCCTGTATTATTTATACAATCATATAAAACCTGAGAACATTTAACTTCTGAGACAACAGTCGGTTTTTCTCCCCGTTTTACCAAATCGCTTACTATATCAAGAGCATATATCAAAAGTAATTTATCTCCTGTTAAATAATTGCCTTTTGAATCAATAACACCAATACGGTCTGAATCTCCATCAAAGGCTATACCAAAATCAGCATTATTTTCAACTACAGCTTTTTTTATATCATCTAATGTTGATTCTTCACTTGGATTTGGATGATGATTTGGGAAATTTCCATCAGGCTCTGAGTATAATTCAACAACTTCGCAACCAAGTTCTCGATATAATTTTGGAGCAACAAGCCCGCCTGTAGCATTAGCACTATCAACAACTATTTTAACATTTTGTCCAATATTTGGAAATGATTGTGAAATTTTTTCAATATAAGTTGAAACTATATCAAACTTGCGACATAAACCAAAACGATAATTTGAAGATTTATTATTCGTTTGACTTAATGTAAGTTTTTTTACTTCCTTAATCTGAGCTTCATCTAAAGATGCCCTATTTAAAGTCATTTTTAAACCGTTATATTGTTTTGGGTTATGACTTGCTGTTATTATTAAAGCTCCTGATACTTTATTATTAAGTGTAAGTTCTTTTGGATAATTAATAAACTCGGAAAAATATCCCAAAGGTGTAGGTGCAAGACCTAAATAAATAACATTGCCGCCAAGTGAATTTATACCTTTGATTAAAGCTTCAGATAGTTCTTTTGAATGCAAACGAGCATCCTCACATACGGATAACCAAACATCTTTAGCCAAAATATTATTTTTTTCACATACAAATTTTACGTAAGCCCGGCCAATAAAATAAAATAACTCGCTTGTAATATCATCACCATATATACCACGAACATCATTTTTTCCAAAAGCAGAAAGCTTTATAACATTTGTCATAATTTGCTCCATAAACTAAATAATAACTTAAATTTTATTATAATACAAAATTAAGTAATTATACAAAATTTTTACATTTGAACAAAAAACATGTTTTTGCTATAGTTCAAAATAGTTATGATATGTTTATGATAAGGCAGGAATAATGCAAGAAAATTTATATTTGGGTATTGATGTAGGGTCGGTTACAACAAAAATAGCTGCAGTTGATGAAAATGGTAAATTTGTTGCAGATTATATGTTAAGAACACAGGGGCGTCCTGTTAATGCAGTACAAAATGCATTACATGGAATAATTAATAAACTTCCATCAGACTTTAAGATAATGGGTGCAGGAACAACCGGTTCGGGCCGTAATTTAGCTGGAGCTTTAATAGGAGCTGACGTTATAAAAAATGAAATAACAGCCCATGCCGTTGCAGCTAGCACTTATGTTCCAGGTGTACAAACCATTTTGGAAATAGGCGGGCAAGATAGTAAAATAATTATTTTACGTGATGGTATTGTTACTGACTTTGCAATGAATACCGTATGTGCAGCTGGAACAGGAAGTTTTCTTGACCAGCAGGCAGGTCGATTAAATGTGCCTATTGAACAATTTGGTGATACTGCTTTAAAATCAACTTCACCAGCCAGGATTGCCGGACGATGCGGGGTTTTTGCAGAAAGTGATTTAATTCATAAACAACAACTTGGTTATCCGGTTGAAGATTTGCTTTATGGGTTATGTCAGGCTCTAGTAAGAAATTATTTAAGCAATCTTGCTTTGGGAAAAGAAATACTACCAACAGTTACCTTTCAAGGTGGTGTTGCAACCAATAAAGGTATGGTAAAAGCTTTTGAGGAAGCTTTGAATACAAAGGTTATAGTACCAAATAATCATCAGACTATGGGTGCAATTGGTGCTGCTTTGCTTGCTATGGAAAATCATCAATATACTGAAAAAGAAACGAACTTTAAAGGCTTTCAAGTGTCTGATTTAAAATTCACATCCGTAACACATGGATGTAACGATTGTGCCAATAATTGTGAAGTTATTACAATTGTTGAAGGTGATGCTGATAATTCCCAAGTTACAAGGATAAAAGATGTTCAAGGTAATATTATAGCTCGTTGGGGTGGAACATGCGGAAAGTGGGATATTAATTAATTGGTGATGTTTTTTTTCTCGTTTATGTAAAAATATAATTATGAAGAAAAAAATTTGTATTATAATATTTATTCTTGCTTTACCTATTTTATTCGTTTTATCCAGAATAAAATTGAGTCAACCGCAAGTAATAATAAACTCACAAACGAATAATAAAAATGAAAAAATCTTTAGTGAATATATAAACCCAAATAACAAAAATATCAATGGAATAGACTACCTTGTATCTAATCTTCCCATTGGTAAATTTGGCGGAACTTTAGTTGTAACAACAATAGGTGAAGGACCTAAAACTTTTAATCCATGGGAATCAAGGGATGCTACATCGTCTCAAATAGGTGAATTGCTTTATGATTCGCTCGTTACAACAAATGTTTTAAATGGTGAAGTTATTTCTAAACTTGCTAAAGATTTTAGAATTTTAGATAATGGTAAAACTTATATTTTTTATCTGAGAAAAGGATTAAAATGGACAGATGGAAAACCTATAACTGCAGATGATGTCATTTTTACTTTTAATGATATTGTTTTTAAGGGGCTTGGAAATACAAGTACACGTGATTCTTTGTATATTGATGGCACATTACCTCAAGTTACCAAAATTGATGACTACACAATAAAATTCACTATTTCAAAACCTTTTGCCCCGTTTTTAAGAATGATAGGAGTTCCTATTGCCCCAAAACATATTTTAAAAAAATATACCGATATTGGTGAAGAAGCTTTTAATCTTCAATTAAGCACAAATAGCGATTTAAAAAAGTTTGTTACAAATGGTGCATTTATACTTGATGAATATATTCCAGCTCAAAGAATCGTTTTAAAGCGAAATCCAAATTATTATATGATAAATAAAAATGGAGACAAACTTCCATATATTGATAAATATATTTTTCAAATAGTCCAGGACCAGAATACCGAGTTATTAAAATTTCAATCAAAAGAAAGTGATATCATAAATTTAAATGGCTATTATGTATCAAAATATATTGATAGCGAGCAAAATTCAGATTATAAAGTATACAATTTAGGTCCAACATCAAGCACGTTATTTCTCTGTTTTAATTTAAACGACCGGAAAAATGACAAGGGTAAATTTTATGTAGATGAAAAAAAACAAAAGTGGTTTAATGATAGAAATTTTCGTGAAGCTATAGATTATGCTATTGATAGAGATGCCATAATATTTAATGTAAGTTCTGGCGTTGGAGCTCCTTTATTCACAGCTGAATCATTGCAATCTATATTTTTAAATGAAAAAATTGCTAAAGGTCATAAAGTCAACATAAATAGAAGCAAAGATTTACTTAAAGAAAGCGGATTTTATTTGGATAAAAACAATATATTGCATGATAAAGACGGAAATATTGTTGAATTTGACCTTCTTACTAATGCTGGAAATTTGGAACGTGAAATTATAGGTGTTATGATTAAAGAAGACTTAGCAAATCTTGGTATAAAAGTAAACTTTAAACCTATTGAATTTAACACACTTGTTAATCGAATAACAAATACACTTAACTGGGATACAATTGTTTTGGGTTTAACTGGAAGCCCACTTGAACCACACGGAGGCAAAAACGTATGGTATTCAAACGGCGCTTTACACATGTTTAACAAACGTAATCCAAATGATAATTTAAATGATATTCTTTCTTTTGAAAAAAAACTTGATAATATTTTTGATGAAGCAAGTTTGGAAATTGATTTTAATAAACGCAAAAAATTGTATGATAAATATCAAGAAATTATTTATTATGAAAGACCTTTTATATATTTATATTCACCTTTAAATATTGTTGCAATAAGAAATAGAATTAAAAATCTATATCCTACATCTTTAGGTGGTGTCTTACATAATATAAATGAAATATATATTGATAATAAAAATTAATGTTGCTTATTGCAAATCATACAGTTTTTATTTTTTTCAAAATTTAATATATTAAATTTATAATTAATTAAATTAAAAATTAAAAGCTTACCTTTTAAAATATTATCAAATTCTAAAATAAGATTCATAACCTCACTTGATTGGATAGAAGCTATTATATTAATAATAGGACTTACAATACCCTTAACTTTATATTCGTTTAAATTTTTAATATCTTCAAAAAGACAATTTAAACATGGTGTCTTATTTGGGATTATTGTTGTGACTTGTCCTTGAAATTCGGAAACGCCTGCATGAATTAAAATTTTATTATGTTTTATTGCAATTTTATTTAACAAAAATTTTGAACTATATGAATCAAAACAATCCATAACAATATCATAGTCTTTAATGATATCTTCATAATTATTCTCATCAAGTTTTAAGTTATAAAGACAGGTTTTAATTTCAGGATGATAATTTTTTATCCAATTTTGCGCAGAAGTAGTTTTATCAATTCCAATGTCACAATATTTGTGAATAAACTGTCGATTTAAATTAGATTTTTCAATTTTGTCACAATCAAGAAGTCCCAAAGTTCCAATACCAAGTGAAGTAAGATTGGCAATAACACAACTTCCCAAACCTCCTAAGCCGGCAATAAGGACTTTTGCATCATTTAATTTTTTTTGGCCTTTTTTACCTATCTTTTCAGTCAAAATATTGCGGGAAAATATTTCATCCATAAAAAAACCTTTAACTATAATTATTAATCATGTTTACACGTCTTAAATGTCGTTCACCTAAAAATGGAGTATTTAACCAGGTTTCAATTATATGTATTGCGGCATTTGTACCTAAGACACGCTCACCTAAACATAAAATATTAGAATCGTTATGCTGACGCGACAAAATAGCCATATAAGAATCAGTGACACAAACAGCTCTAGCTCCTTTAACTTTATTTGCAGCAATAGACATTCCAAGTCCTGACCCGCAGATTAAAATACCTTTTGAATTTGTGTTTACTACGTCTTTAGCAACATTAAAGGCAATTATTGGATAATCTATACTCTCATTTGAATATGTTCCAAAATCATTGTATTGAATTTCGTTTATATTAAAATAATCAATAATTTTATTTTTTAAATTAAATCCGCCATGGTCACAGCCTATTATTATATCCATTATTTTTCTCCATATTTAATTATAATAATATTATAACAAATAATAAAATAAACTATTTACATTTTAATAAAAATAATATAGTATAAAAAAAGATGATTAAACTGGAGTTTTTAAATTATGAAAAAATTATTAGCAATATTGGGATTATCATGTATTTTTTGTTGTCAACAAGCTTTGTCAGCTGAAAAATACGGTTATGTAAATTTAACAAATGTTATGAATCAATATAATTATGCAAAAAATGTTCATGCGAAAATTCAAACACAGGAAAATGAAATTGATAAATTCGTTCAAAACGCACAACAAAAAATGAAAAATGCAAAATCAAATGATGAAGCTAAACAAATAGAAGAAAGTTCAAAAAAAGAATTGGGCTTAAAGATTGAAAACCTAAAAAAATATTCAGATAGCGAACTTCAAAAAATACGGACAAATATAAATGAAGCTGTAAAACAAGTTGGAAAACTTGAAGGATATAGTCTTATACTCACTGATTCAAGTGTATTATATGGAGCAACTGATATAAGCACAAAAGTTATCAACCAGCTTAATAAGAAATAATAAATTGACATTTTAAATGTTATAAATAAAATAATATTATTGTTTATCGTTTAATTAATTTTTAGGTGATATATGAAACTGATACAAAAATTAAAACAATTTGAAAAACAAGTTGTTTTTATTAGATGGGGCGGAGCATCAGAATACGGTAAGATTAAATACGTAGGTTCTGATTATCTTGAACTTCAAGTACTTGATATTAATATAATGGAATATGTTGAAACTGTTTTTATAAATTCACAATTAATTCTTGAAGTAGTAATAGGCGGTCCTGATGTTTCACGTGTTATTGCAGAATTTTCAAGCACATTACCGCCTTGTGAACAGTTATAATAAAATGAATAATAAATTTATAATAAAA
Organism: uncultured bacterium; assembly: GCA_900553845.1. Classification (GTDB taxonomy): domain Bacteria; phylum Cyanobacteriota; class Vampirovibrionia; order Gastranaerophilales; family Gastranaerophilaceae; genus UMGS1477. Next base: position 2,076 of record USEW01000057.1, on the reverse strand, counting down.
ACTTTTGGATGCAAAACAAATCAAATAGAATCAGAGTATATTAAAGAATTATTAAAAAATAATGGTTACATTGAAGTTTTTAAGGTTTTGGATGCTGATTTTTGTATTGTAAATTCATGCACAGTTACTCAAACAGCTGATAAAAAAGTTCTTGGATTTATAAATAATATTAAGAAAAAAAATAAAAATATAAAAGTAATAGCTGTTGGTTGTTATTGTCAAACTCATATTGACGAAGCCATCAAAAATCCAAATATTGATATCGTTTTAGGAAATAACGAGAAGTTTAAAATACTTGAACATATAAATAAGATTAAATATAAAGAAGTTTCAAATATTTTTGAAGAAAATAAATTTGAAGAGTTTATTGTAAATCAAGTTTCAAGAACCAGAGCAACTATAAAAATAGAAGATGGATGTAATAATCGTTGCTCATATTGTATTATACCGTTTGCACGCGGAAAAGTTCGCAGCAATAAAGTAGAAAATATAATAAACCAAATTAATATACTTGAAAATAACGGATACAGTGAAATTGTATTAACAGGTATTCATATTGGTCAATGGGGAATGGATTTTGGTTTAACTTTAAATGATTTGTTGATAAATATTGAAACAACAAACATTAAGCAATATCGACTTGGTTCATTGACACCAAATGAAATTAATGATGATTTTTTTGAAATAGTATCAAAATCTCAAAAATTTTGTCATCACTTTCATTTATCAATCCAATCACTTTGCGATAAAACATTAAAAAATATGAATAGACATTATAAAGCAGAAGATGTAATAAATTTAATTGAAAAAATAAAAATAGTATTCCCAAATGCATTTATTGGATGCGATATAATTGTTGGATTTCCTGATGAAACAGTTGAAGATTTTAATGTAACGTATAATAATATAAAAAAATCAAAATTGTCCAAAGTTCACGTTTTTCCATACTCAAGACGTGAAAATACAATTGCATCAAAAATGAAAAACCAGATTAACCAAAAAGTTAAAATTGAACGTGTTAAATTCATAAAAGATTTAAGTGATGTAAAGCATATTTCTTTTTTAAATGAAAATATAGGCAAAACAGCTAAAATAATTATTGAACCAAATAAAAACGGTGAATATTACAAGGGAATAAGTGATAATTATATAAATATATTATGTGATGAAAGATTTGAAGGAATAAAAAATGCAAAGTTTGAAAAAATAATTGAGGACAAAATACTTGTTAAAGTGCTATAATTAAAAAATAGTTTAGTATAAAAATAAAAGAGATTAAAATTATGGAAAATAAAAATATAATATTAAGTTATCTACCAACAGTAATTGAAGCATCTTCAAGAGGCGAAAGGTCTTTTGATATATTTTCCCGTCTTTTGCGTGACAGAATAATTATTTTAGGAAGTGAAATAGATGATGAAGTTTCAAGCTCAATAGTTGCCCAGTTATTGTTATTGGATAGTGAAAATAACGAAAAAGATATTATGATGTATATAAATAGTCCAGGCGGTGTAATAACAGCAGGAATGGCAATATATGATACAATGAATTTAATAAAATCAGATGTATCAACTATATGTTTTGGTGAAGCTGCAAGTATGGGAGCATTTTTGTTATCTTCAGGAGCTAAAGGCAAACGTATGGCATTGCCTCAAGCACGTATAATGATTCACCAGCCACTTGGCGGTGCACAAGGACAAGCATCAGACATAGAACTTGAAGCAAAAGAAATACTGAGAATGAAAACTATGCTAAATGGCATTTTGTCAAATAATACAGGTAAAGATATTGAAACAGTAAAAGAAGACACAGAACGAGACAATTATATGTCAAGCGAACAGGCAAAAGAATATGGTTTAATCGATAAAGTTGTTACAAGAGAATAATTAATTTGTAAAGTTTTGTTACAATTTTTATAAAAATAACTAATTTTATGCAATTTAATGATTTAAATATACTTTATATATATATAACATATAAAGAAAGGTTATACTAATGAGTCAAATTGCAGCTTTACAATCACAAATTACTGAAGCAAGAAACAAAATTGCTCAATATACACGAGAAAGAAATAAT
>USEW01000056.1 GCA_900553845.1 uncultured bacterium | reverse complement strand
TGGTGCTCATCAACTTTTGATGAATTAAATAAAGCAAAAGTATCAAGCGCGAAATATGGCTTACAAGGTTCTATTGGTGATTATCAAATTAAAGATATTGCTTGTGATATATTAAAACTTTCATATAATGCTCTTGAAAATGACCCAGACCAAAAATATATAACTCCTTTATTAAACCTGACATTAAATGGCTTATCACCTGCTGATATTATAATCAAAAAATATAACAATTTAAAAACAGATTTTAATAAATTTATGGACTATTTAAAAAGATAGTTTAGATATATGGTTTACTTTTATATACCAAACATTAAAATATAAATGTGAAAATAAAAAATATGAAAGGTATATAAGATGGCTAAATTAAATGGGCAGTCATTGCTTGTTAACGCAGTTTCAGGTTTAACGAATACATATAGCATTCTATCTCAAAGCTATCCAAACGGCGTAACTTTAGAAGATTTAAACAATAGCGACAATTATAAAAACTTAAACTTAAATAAAAGTTTTTTAAGCTATTTATCATCAAATTTTCAAAATATTGATAAAGATAATGATGGTGTAATAAATGCAAATGACATAACAACATTAACAAATAATTTAAATACTCAAGGCTTAAGTTATAATGAACTGGTTCAATTATGTTCACAAAATGGTCTTGGTTCCAGTTCTTTATTATCAACTGTTTTAACTTATTTTAATGAAATTGATACAAATGGTGATGGAAAAGTTTCAAACTCTGAAATTACAGCTTGGAGCAATAAAGTTGAAGAAGAAAAAGTTAAAAGCGAACTAAATGCTTTTAAAGCAAGCAATATGTCATTATTTTATGTTGATGATACTTCATATGATTCTTCAAGTATTTTAGATGGAAGATATCCTGATCTTGATGACCTTACATAATTATTATTTTGAATTAAGCTTAAAAGAATCTTACCTCTAATGTAAATTTTATATTCTGGAATATGTATGCTAGAGTCTATTACAAATTTTAAAGTTTTTGTAAAAATAGCCGATTGTATAATTATCAGATATAATATTATATATAATTGAGGTAAATAAAATGAAAATTTTAATTTCAAATGATGATGGAATAAATGCAACAGGTATAAAATGTTTAAGTGAAGCTTTGTCGCAAAATCATGATGTGTTTATTATAGCTCCAGATAGAGAAAGAAGTGCTGCAGGACATTCTTTAACTCTTCATACCCCCCTAAGAGTGGATGAAATTGATGCTCAGTATGGTTCAAAACGTACATGGGTTACGACAGGAACACCCGGCGATTGTGTCAAAATAGGATTAAGCGCAATTTTAGAAGAAAATGAAAAACCAGATATCGTAATTTCAGGAATAAACCATGGTCCTAATCTAGGGGCAGATATTTTATACTCAGGCACAGTATCATGTGCTATGGAAGGAGCTATGCTTGGATATCCTTCTATTGCTGTTTCTTTGTCTTGTCTTGTTTGCCATCTTGAGCATTTTAAAACTACAGCTGAATTTATTGCCAAATTTTTACCTAAAATAAAAGAAATTAATTTCCCTCAAAAAACCGTTCTTAATATAAATACTCCTGCTCTTAACAAGGATGATATAGCTGGTGTTGCCATCACAAAACTTGGTACAAGAATGTTTACGAATACATATGAAAAACGTAAAGATCCAAGAGGAAAAATATATTACTGGATGGCAGGTGAACTTATAAAATATGATGGAGACGATGGAACAGATATAAATGCTTTAAGGCAAAATAAGATTTCAATAACACCTCTAACTTTCGAGATGACTTTTGATGAAATTATGCCTGATTTAGAAAAAGCATTTTGCGAAAATGGAAATTGCAATTGGTTTTAAGGATAAATAAATGAAAATTAAAATAAACGGTAAAATGGAACACCTATCGGATAATATAAAAACGATTTCCGGTCTTATTGAACATCTAAATGATAAAATCCCCCAATTATATGCTATTGAAAAAAACGGTAAAATAATATATAAAGAAAACTATAATACTGAATATATTAACGACAATGATGAAATAGAAATTGTTATGTTTTGTGGTGGCGGTTAATTTTCAGAAGTTATACCACAAGGCATAAGTTTGTATCCACCGCCATATACTGTTTGGATATATTTTTTGCCGTTTGATATTTTATCAAGTTTTGAGCGTAAATGTCTAATATGCACCCGAATTGTTTCAACATCATCATCTTCTTGATATCCCCATATTTCTTTTAAAAGTCTTGATGAGGAGACCATGCATCCATGATTTTGGACAAGAATGTTTAATATATCAAATTCAATTGGAGTTAACTTTGTTTTTTTATCTATAATTTTAACCTCATAAGACTCATTTAATAAGGTAATATCACCTATTGTTGATATTTCTTTAATAACAACAGAAGTGGGTATCGAACATGTTCGTTTAAGAAGTGCTTTTACTCTTACAATTAGTTCTTCCATTTCAAAAGGTTTAACAAGGTAATCATCAACACCAATATTAAATCCCTGAACCTTGTTTTCTAAAAAACCTAAAGCTGTTAGCATAAGAACAGGTATTTTTTCAAGTTTAGGATTTTCTCTAATTCTTTTTGCAACTGTATAGCCATCAACATTTGGCATCATGACATCAAGTATAACCAAATCAGGCATTTCCTGCTTGCAAAGTGCAAAACCTACTGTGCCTTCATATGCTTGTATTACTTCAAAACCTGATAGCTGTAAATTAACTTTTATTAACTCATTTATTGATTTATCATCATCTATTACTAATATTTTATTCATAATTCTCTTTTTATTTTATTGTTAATATCATCCCGGACAAATATTTTCCCAATCAATATCATCATCTTCATCTTGACTCCCCGGTTCTATAATTTCTTCACCATCTTCAAGCATAATTTGAATCAAAAGTTTAAGCTGTTTTTTGTAATTTTTACGGGCTAATTCCTGAGTTTTTGCGCAGAAACAAAAACTTGGAAACTCTTTTATTTCAATATAATGGTATATTTCCCCGACAAAATCTAAATCTGTTCCTTCAATTAATGTCCAATCAAGATTTAGGTAATAGTCTATATCTTTAACGCTTGTCATTAATAAAGTACCTCTTATTCACTATATAAAGACTCTTTTGTTAAAGGTTGTTTTATTATGACACCTTCTCCGCCAATAACGTCAGCTTGTTTTCCGTTTAAATAAAGATATATATCCTTATTAACTTTAGCCTGCGATACTGTTTTTATTAACTGTTTTAAACGATTATATATACTATCAGTTCCACCACCATATTGAAACTCATCATTTAAATTGATAATAATGTATTTATCAGTTTCTTTTATCCCTAGCAATTTTGTACCACTTGGAATTTCAGTATAAAAACCATTTTTCTTATTTTCTTCACTTGGTCCTTTTAAAAGTGCTTCAATTGAAGCTTTTAAAGAGTCTTCATCATTATTCGCCTTTGATTCTATAGCTAAAAAATTAACTTTGCCACCTTGGGATTCTTTTAAAAAATAAGTATAAATTTTTTTTTCAGTTTTCTCTTCTATAGCATTTTTATTTCTGTTCTGGACTATTTCTTTGGGTAATTTCTCACTTGTCTCTTTTTTAACATTATCAATTTTTGAATTTAAAAAATTATCAATTATATTATTTTTAAAATAAAAAAATCCCAAAACAATAAGTAATATTACAAATACTTTAGAAAATAAATTCATATTTTAAACATCTCCTAAAAAAAATTATACACTTTTGGGGACTAAGAATACTCCGTCAAAAATTATTTCATTATTAGTTACATTGATATTTTGCAAAGCATTTAAAGCCTTGTCATTTTTATTTAACGATACATCAAAATTCAAAGGATTGAATATATTCAATATCGCAAGAATATTATCAGACGAGAAGCTTAAAGCATTACTTATGTTAAAATCTGCAACCACTACCTGACCGTTATCAGCTTTAAGACTGAAATCTGAACTGATTGTCTTTGTACCTATAAATGGTAATAAAACTTTAAAGTCCATATATATCCGATTATTAGCTATTGTAAATTGAGGTTCGTATATTTTCATTGACAATATATTTGAAAAAGATTGGTTAAATTTATTTATTTTTTCCCGATATTGGGCTCTTAAAATACTTTTATTTAAATCACTTTGTGTTATTTTTCCTTCATATCTTAATACTAAATTTTCAGGAAAAGTAAAATCATAAGAATTAAACTTGACCTGGTTATAATCACATAAAGTATATGCTTTTATATCTGATACATAAAACCCTTCGTATTTAACATTATCAGATGAAATATTTAAACTTTTAAATTTACCCTCAATTAAATTTTTACCGCCAAAAGGTTTAATTTTAACATCAAAATCTGAGTTAGTTTCTTTTTTCAATGCATATTTAACCCTGTTTTCTGCAATATTTGAAATAATCCAGTTTGTTCCTGTTATTTTACTTATTGATGAAGCTATTTTTCCTCCAACTGGATATGGCGCCACAGGACAATAGCTTGTAATATCCTCTATTGCATATGAAACATTCTGCATTAAAAGAAAAGCTGATAAAATTGTTAATAATTTATATAATTTTTTCATACAAATACCTTCTCAAGTTCTATTTTATTATTAATCATTTTGGCAATTGCCTGTATTTTTTTATCGTAGGTTAACATTAATATATTATTATTGCATTTTAAATCAAATTTTTCAATACTTTGTCCAAATTTAATTTTCTTTACCTCATTATTTGTAAGCTCCAATGAGTTAAAAGGCAATACATATATTGGATTTATTATATTTTTAAGTAGTAGTTCTTTATTTTCATAGTCATATAAAGAATCGTTAATTTTAAATCCGTTTGAAATTGTGCGTTTCAAATCTGTCATTATAGCTCCACAGCCTAGAAGCTCACCCATATCATTTATAATTGAGCGAACATACACGCCTTTATTACAGGTTAAAATAAAATTACCCGTTTTTCGAAAACAGTCGTAATTTATTAGTTTTATCTTGCCTATGTGTATTTTTTTTTCAGGCAAATATTTTATTTCAACACCTTTTCTTGCAAGATTATACAATTTTTGTCCACATACTTTTACAGCAGAATAAGCAGGAACTTTTTGTATAGTTTCACCAACAAAACTTTCCAAAATTGAGGAAACTGATTTTTCATTGATTTTAGAAAAATCAAAATTATCAACTTTAATAATATTTCCATCAATATCATAAGTATCAGATTTTTTACCCAACTCAAATGTAGCAATATACTCTTTATTATTGGGCAAATACTCAATCAATCTTGTAGCTTTACCAACAGCAAGTGGCAATACACCTGAAGCTAAAGGATCTAAAGTTCCACAATGACCTATTTGCTTTATATTTAATATTTTTCTTACAATATAAACAACTTTTGAAGAAGTAATTCCGCTTGGTTTATTTATATTTAAAAAACCTAACATAAACTATAGCTCATCCTTTGATATTTTATCAATTAATTCAAGAACTTTCATCCCTCGTTCTAAAGACTCGTCAAGATAAAATTTTATATCAGGTGTAACACGCAGACGTATTCTTTTCCCTATTTGGTAGCGAATTTGGGATTTATGTGAATTTAATGCTTCAAATATTTTTGTCTTTTCATCTTCGTTTTCTTCCAATATTGAAAAATAAACTTTTGCAAAAGAATTGTCATGTGACATAACTACATCTGTAACAGAAACTAAAGTTGAAATTCTTGTATCTTGAATTTCTGTCAATAATATTTGTGAAATTTCACGCATCATTGCTTTTCTAACTTTTTCATTACGTAAAGTCATTAATATTTATACCTCGGAATTGTATCTAAACCAGAACTTTTCGTTCAATTTCTTCAAACTTAGTAACCTGAATTATGTCACCTTCCTGAATATCATTAAACTTAGCAAAAGAAACACCACACTCAAATCCACTTGCAACTTCTTTTACGTCATCTTTAAAGCGTTTAAGCATATCTATTTGACCATTAAATATTTCTTTGCCGTTACGTATTAAAGAAGCATTACAACCTCTTACAATCTTACCCTCAAGAACATAACATCCTGCTATTTTATTTACTTTTCCTATTGTAAATATCTGGCGTATCTCAGCTTTACCAAGCTCAACTTCTTTTATTTCGGGTTTCAAAAGGTCAAGCATTGTTTTTTCAACATCTTCAAGAACCTGATAAATTATGTTATAAGTTTTAATTTGAACACCATTTTTCTCAGCCATAGCTTGTGCGTTTGAATCTTCTTTAACTGTAAATCCAAGTATTATAGCATTTGAAGCCGATGCAAGCATGACATCAGCTTCGGATATATCTCCAACTCCAACGTGAATTAATTTTGTTATAATCTCTTTTGATTCAACCTGACTTATAGCCTGTGAAACTGCTTCGGCACTTCCATGAGTATTTGCTTTAATTATCAAATTTAATGTTTGTATTTCCTCATCCTGCCCTATTATTTCATTTTTAACAAAATTCGGAGTCATGGATTCAAGACGCATATTACGTTCATTTTGTTTTCGCAATTCAATAATATTTTTCATTTCTTTATCTGATTTAACAACTTCAAAAGTATCACCTGCTTGTGGCACTTCATTTAGACCTAAGATCTCAACAGGTGTTGAAGGCCCTGCTTTTTTTACTTTTTCACCAGAATCAAGAAGCAATGCACGAACCTTTCCACCAACATTACCCACAACAACTGAATCACCCACTTTTAATGTTCCATTTTGTATAAGCAAAGTAGCAAGAGGTCCCTTACCTTTATCCAAATTAGCTTCAATTACAACACCAGTCGCAAGATCATCTGGATTTGCTTTTAAATCTAGTATTTCTGCTGTAAGCAAAATATACTCCAACAACTCGTCAAGACCCATGCCTGTTAAAGCACTAAGTTTAACGCATATTGTATCCCCGCCCCATTGCTCTGGAACAAGACCGTATTCTGTTAACTGCTGCATGATTTTATCAGGGTTTGCATCAGCCTTGTCCATTTTGTTTATTGCAACAATTATAGGTACTTCCGCAGCCTTTGCATGATTTATTGCTTCAATTGTTTGAGGCATGATGCCGTCATCAGCCGCTACAACTAAAATAGCAATATCAGTTGCTTTAGCTCCGCGGGCTCTCATTTCAGTAAATGCTTCATGGCCAGGTGTATCAACAAATACTATTTTTTTATCCTCTAAAAATACAGTATAAGCACCAATTGACTGAGTTATACCTCCAACTTCATCTGATACTATTTTATGTTTTGAAGCTCGTATTGAATCAAGCAATGTTGTTTTACCGTGATCTACATGCCCCATTATGCTGACTACCGGAGCGCGGCGTTTAAGTAATTTTTCATCAATATTTTTAATTTTATTTATTTTTTCTTCTTTTTTTAGCTCTTCTTGAATATATGCATCAAGATCTTCTTCAAGCACTTCTATTTCAAAACTTTCTGCAACTTTTTTAGCCGTCTTTATATCAATAATTTGATTAACTGTAGCTAAAACCCCATTCATCATTAAATATCTCACAATTTCAGCAGGTGTTTTCTGTATTTTTTTTGCTAAATCCCCAACAGAAATACTTGAATCAATTACAACCTGTTTTATTTCAGATTCACTTGAATCTTCCTCTCGAACCTTTTTCTTGTGTTTTTGAGTCATAGCCTTTTCAAGGCTTATCATTTCCTGAAGTTCTTCCTTTGATTTTTTCTTATCTTTTAGATTCATTTTAGATGACGGCTTTTTATAACTTCCTTTTGAATCATATATATCCTGTGAAATTATATGACGTGCAATAGGTTTTTTGATATTTACTTCCTTTTTTCCATCTTTTTCTTTCTTATCATTGGCAGCTTCCTGCGATTTTGTTTTTTTAACTTTTATCTTTTCATCAAACTCAGCTTTTATATCTCTTGGTTTTATATAATTTTTATTTTCAGACTCTTTAGGGTTTTCATCATTTAAAATCCCTTTACCTTTTTCTTTTCTTAACTTTGCATCAATCAAAGCTTCAAGTTCTTTTTTATTTTGCTTAACAGAAGAAGTTCTTTTTAATGAAGATTTATTTTCATCTATAGGTATTGTTTCGTTCTTTTTTTCTGCTTTTATATCTGCAGATTTGGTTTTATCATCTAAAGAAGATTTTTTATTTACTATTTTTGTTGATTTTTTTATACCCTCACGAACCAGCAGCAATTCTCGTATGTCTGGTTTTTCCTTTTTTTCTTCAACTGTTTTATCTTCAGCAGCAGGTGAAACTAATTTAACTTCTTTTGATTTTACTTCTTCATCTTTTTTACTTTCAATATTATCATCCCCTGTAGGAGCTTTTTTAACCTTTTTAACAACAAACGCCTTAGGACGGCTGTTTTTCTTATCGCCATCTTTACCGGCAGCGTTATATAACTCTTTTACTTTTGCTATCTGAAAAGATGTTAATGTACTTGAATGCGATTTTATTTTTATATTAATCGAATCCAATTTTTCTATTAATTCTTTTGTTGTTATATTAAGCTCTTTAGCTACATCATATACTCTTTTGTCAGGTGACATCAATTATTATTTCTCCAATTTATTTTCTATTTATATTAATATTATTAGCACAATTCCTTAATTTAGTACAGCTTTGATTTTTTTATCAAAATTTTCAATATTTTTAACCCTTAATATTTTAAATATTTTTCCTCTTTTCAAAGCATTATTTATACATAATTCATTTTTACAAATATAAACCGAACGTCCAAATATTTTATTACCAGGTTGAATAACAATATCCTTTGTTTTATATTCACGGGTAATTTTAATAAATTCGGTTTTATTTTCTATTTTACCACAAGCTATACATTTCCGGTAATTTATTTTTTTCATTTTTGCTACACCAGATTTTCTATTATATAACTTTTTAACCATGCCAAAGTCGAACCTTCCATATTAACATAATTTTCATTATCAATTTTAAAGTATCTGTATACATTATCTGTGTATTCTGTCTTATAGTCATTTTCCTGACATTTATATGTTAATGCATATTTATTTTTAAATCTAACTTCATAAAAATCATCCGACAATGAACAACTGTAACTTGATATTATTAAATCAGATATATTTTCATTCAAAAGGGTTATAATATTGATAAAATGGGTTTCTTTTATACAGTCTAAAATCCTTATAGCGTATACCTTATCTTTTCTTACAAGCAGTTTAACGCCAAAAATACAAGCATGTTCTTTTGAATTTATACTGTTTAAAGTTATTGCGACTTTTAAAATTACCTCTTTTATAATCTTTTCTTTTTGATTGTCCGTTAAAAACGGAATAGGTGAAATTATTTGATTTTTATCTAAATCCTCATAAACTTCGCCTATTAAATACAAAGAAACACCATCGTTTACAAAATACAAAAATATTTCTTCTCCGCTATAATTTTCCTCAATTAATAAATTTTTATATTGGGATTTATACATATCCTGAATACATTTTTTACTATTTAGAAAACCACTTACAATATAGCTTTCTTCATCGTTTCCAGCTGTAATTTTGACAGGGTAATTTACTCTTTTTAGAAAATTAAAAGCGGGTGCTTCTTTTTCAAAAAATATAGCCCTTAAAACAGGCACATTACATTCTTTGAAAAAATTTATTTGATTATATATATTTGAATTTATTATCCTTAGTTCTTTTTGGATTCTGAATACATTTACACCGTTTATTATTAAAAAATCACCAAGTTCATACGAAACTATATCGTTATCTATCATAATAACAAGATTTATTTCTTTTTTTAAAATAAATTTTAAAATTTCAATATGATTTGAATAATCATAAAAAATCACTCTTTCAAAAGTATAATTTTTATCTAATTCTTCAATACACAAATAAACCAGATGTCCTTCATTTAAGAGTTTTGAAGACAAAAAATAAGCTTTTGGCGTTTTTCCTATAATCAAAAAATTCATAATACAATTATACAATAAATTTTGTTTTGATGTATTATTTAAGAGTGATATAATAAACAACGGAGAGAAATGCTATGAGACTTGATAATCGTAAAAACGACGAATTAAGACCAATAAATTTTATTAAAAACTTTACAAAAAATGCATATTCCTCGGTTCTTGCTGAATTTGGGGATACAAAAGTGATAGTATCCGCTTCAGTATCTGAAGCAAAACCACGTTGGATGGAAAAAGATGATCCACGAGGATGGATTACAGCAGAATATAGTCTTCTTCCTTCTTCAACAAATACAAGAAACAACCGTGAAAGAAATAAAGTTTCAGGAAGAACTCATGAAATAGAGCGGCTTATTGGAAGAAGTCTTAGAAGCTGCGTTGATTTATATAAAATTCCCGACTTAACAATAACAATTGATGCTGATGTTATACAAGCTGATGGCGGTACACGTTGTGCATCTATTTGTGGAGGTTTTTTAGCTTTAAATATGGCCTTTGAAAAACTTGTAAATGAAAATATTATTAAGGCAAATCCTATTATTGAACCAATAGCGGCTATATCTGTCGGTATATTAAACAATAATGTTATTCTTGATTTAAATTATGAAGAAGATTCAAATTGCTGTGCTGATTCAAACATTGTTTTAACTAAAAGTGGCAAAATTATAGAATTTCAAACTACAGCTGAAGAAAATCCATTTGAAGAAGAGAAGTTATCTCAAATGTTAGCTTATGCTAAAAAAGGTATTGCATTTATTATTGATAAATATTAAAAAAAATCCCCGACATAAATTTCGGGT
>USEW01000055.1 GCA_900553845.1 uncultured bacterium | reverse complement strand
TGCAATATATAAATATATACCTTCAAAAACAACAAATACTACAACTATTACAATGAAAATATTTCTGAATACTTTAATCATATAATTCATTATATACAATTTTTCCCAAATAAACCATTTTTTTACAAATATAAAAAATTATAGTACAATAGACAAAGTAAAGAAGTTATATTATAAGAGTCTTGGGGAAATTAAAATATGCAGGAATTATTAAAATACGAAACAGTGTATGAATTTTTATCAACTTTAAAAGGCGATTTTGGCTCTCATATGGCTTTAATTGATAAATACATAGACTATAGTGTAGATTATAACTGCATGATAAATGATATTAACCATATTGCAAAAGCCTTGAAATTTATTGGCATTGAAACATATGATCATATAGCACAATTCAGTGAAAATAACTCAAGATGGATAATAATGGATCTTGCCTGTCAAAAATCAGGCGTTATAAATGCAGTAAGAGGTTCAAATGCTCCTGTTAGCGAGCTAAAGTATATTTACCAACATTCTGATTCTTGTGCTTTAATATGTGATAGTTTAAAAATAATAAATAATCTTGAAGATTTTCTGGTTGAAAATAAGACTAAATTTGTAATATACACAGGGAATGAAAATATTGACAAAAAATATCCGTTTCCTGTTTTTACCTTTAATGAATTATTAAATATTGGAAAAACAACCAATATTGAAATAAGCTCCAAAGTAAGTTCTTATGATGTAGCGACCATTGTATATAGCTCAGGCACAACCGGAACTCCCAAAGGCGTAATGCTGACCCATGCAAATCTTGTAAGCCAGATTGTTCAAACAGGGGAAAGATTAAAGCTTAAAAATAGGACAAAAGCATTATCAGTTCTTCCTATTTGGCATATGTATGAAAGAACTTGTGAATATTATCTTCTCAGCATTGGATGTACCCAAATTTATACCAATCTTAAACATTTTAAAAAAGATCTGCAGTTTTACAATCCTGATTATCTAATTCTGGTTCCACGAATATGGGAATCAATCTATTCAGGGATCGTATCAAATATAAAGACAATAGCTCCAATATGTGTAGTCTCAAAATGTTATCGTAAAAATATGAGAATTCTTAAAAATCTAGTTCTTGATAAAACTGAATCAGGCTTTATAAACAAAATTAAAGCAGCAATTATTGTATCTTTTTTATTTCCTGTTGATTTTTGCATAAACAAAACAATTTATAAAAAAATAAAAAAGCAAACACTTGGCAATAATTTTAAATTGGGTATTTCAGGCGGCGGAGCGCTTGCACATCATATTGAAGATTATTTTGAAGCTTTGAATATATGTGTTTTAGTGGGCTATGGTTTGACTGAAACTTCTCCTATATTAAATATAAGAAGCAAAAAAAATAATACGTTATACAATGTTGGAAAAGCATTGAATGGTACAAAAATAAAAATAGTTGATCCAAATAATATTGATAAAATATTAAAAACTGATAAAAAAGGTTTGGTGCTTGCCAAAGGACCGCAAATAATGAGAGGATATTATAAAGATAATAATGCAACAAAAAAAGTTTTATTGAAGGATGGATGGTTTATCACCGGTGATATCGGGTATTTAACATATGATAATGCCCTTGTTTTAACTGGAAGATTGAAAGATACAATAGTTCTTTCAAACGGAGAAAATATTGAACCTGAAAGTCTTGAACAAGCGTGTCTTTCAAGCAAATATATAAACCAAATAGTTATTGCGGGACAAGACAAAAATGCTTTAAGTGCAATTGTTGTGCCTGATTTTGAAGCTTTAAACATTGATAATAAAGCTGATTTATATAAAAATAAAGAATTAAAACAAAAAATTCTTAATGATATAAGAAGAATAATAAGAAATAGAGAAAATTACCGAGAATATGAACGTATTAACGATATAAGATTTATTACCGAACCTTTCTCTATAAACAACGGTCTTATGACATCAACAGCTAAGATAAAAAAGCAGGCTGTTTTGGAAAAACATAAAGACTTAATAGAAAGTATGTATAAATAAATTTAATATGGTCTCATTTGTTGCTGATATGGTATATATGGGGAATTATTTGGTATATATGGAGAAGCAGGACTTATATAGCTTGTTCCATTTATTGGCGGTACTTGTGAAACAACATAAGGATTCATTAAAGGGGTATTGGATACAACAGTTGTAGGAACCCCTGTCATTTGAGAATATGGAACCTGATTGTTAAATCCGTTAAGGTTTATCTGTGAAGTTTGGGATTTATTTTTCTTAAATAAATCTTTTCCAAACAATGAAACAATTGAGCTTATAAAAAATAATTTACCGAAATAATTCCGGTTAAAAATTGCACCCAGTGCTGCAGTTGTTAATGGAATAAAATTGTCAGACAATGATTTAACTGCTCCTCCAAGCCATCCTTTTACTTTAGCACCAGTACTTTGTATTTTTGTCGGTCCGGATACATTTAAATATGCGTTTTGCTGATATGGATTATTGATTAATGCCCCAGCACTAATAGGGTTGTTAAACTGTGATTGCATATTTAAGTTATATACTTCTGCTTCAGCGCTGTTTTTTGCGGTTTTATAAGCATTATAACCACATGAGGCCATTATACATAAAGAACCAATAGTTGTTACAGTAGATAATAACGAGTTAAAAATATTTTTATTTGCCATTATCCACCTCATTTTCAGTTACTTGTACTTTTTGAGTATTTATTTCAAGCAGCACTTTTGAAGCTAATTTTGCTTCCTCTCCACCATATGCTGTTGATGTTTGAAGTTGGGTTAATATATCATAAGTTAAATCGTCACCTTTAGCATCTTTTGTATCAAGCAGACACATAGCAAGAACTCGAATTCTCGGTTCAACATCTTGAAGAGCTAAGTTTAACAAATTATTTAAAGCAATGTCATCGCTTCTTGTTTTATCTTCACGAAAACACTTTGCAAGCATTTCGATTCCTTGTGTTCTTATATCTTTGTTTTCATTTCTTAAATAGTTTTCAAGGGTCATTATATATTCATCTGTTAACAAGGTTACTTCCTTAGTTTCAACATTTTCCTCTTTTGTTTCATTCTCAGGAGGAAAATTATATTTATTTTCTTCTGAAGGCTCAGACAACTGGTCAGTTTTGTCAGGTTCTTCGTCTTTTACATTTTCATTATCATCAACAATTGTGTCATATATGTTTTCATTTTCACCTTGATTTTCTACTTCAATTTGAGATTTCATATGTGCATTTTGATTTTCACCTTGTGTATTTAAAATAGGACTTTGGGTATAGTGATTGTTAAAAGTTGTGTTGTTACCCGGTACAACAGCAGGATTGTAGATGATTATGTTTACACCGCTTCCGTTACCATTTGGAACCTGAGTTGGAACATAAACTGTTTTATGATTTTGTTTTTGTGTTGTTACTTCGTTCTTAACATTTTCACCAAAACTTTGCTTATTATTTTTATTTACGTTCCTTGAATTTTGCATAACTTGATTATTATAGCAAAAAGAATTATTATTAAAATTAGGGTATGATATATTATGCATATTCACTTTTTATCAAACTACTTATACATATAAATAAAAACAGATAGTAAGAAAATAATGCTAAAAAATCGAAAAAATATTAAGAAAAGTTAAGAATATGACAGATTTTGTAAAAGAAGTTGAAAGATTAATGCAGCTGCCTAAAGGTTATTGCAAGGCTTGCGGGAAATGTTGCGAAATAGGAACAGCACGCGGCTGTCTCACGTATGAAGAACTGCTTGATGTTGCTAATAAAAAAACAGACGCTCCGATTGATATTGTTGTAAGCGCAAATGATTTTTTAGCAACTTTTGTTCCTTTTGATTCAATAGACGAAGCAAGGAAAGTTAATCCACATTTTGTCGATATGATTTTAAAAACAACAAACAAGAAAGAACATGAAGTTACTTTTTTTCATTGCAGATATTTAAAAAAAGACAAAAAATGTCAAATATACGAAGATAGACCTACCTTTTGTCGGAAATATCCAGTTGTTGATAAACGTACTTTTTTCTTTGAAGGCTGCGGACTTGAAAAAATAATAAAAGAAAATATTAAAAAAGTTGACGAAATAGTAAATTATTTAGAACAAAAGAAAAATAATAATGAATAATAAGTTTAAAATAGAAAGTAAATTTAAACCAACAGGTGATCAACCACAGGCTATAAATTCACTTGTAAACGGTTTAAATAATGGATTAAAAAACCAAACGCTGCTTGGAATTACAGGAAGCGGTAAAACGTTTACTATAGCTAATGTTATTGAAAAGATACAAAAGCCTACCCTTGTTATTGCACACAATAAAACACTTGCTGCTCAGTTGTATAACGAATTTAAAGAAATATTTCCCAATAATGCAGTTGAGTATTTTATAAGTTACTACGACTATTACCAACCTGAAGCTTATATACCAAGAACTGATACTTATATTGAAAAAAGTGCAATGATAAATGAAGAAATAGACAGGCTTCGGCATAATACAACACGGAGTTTATACGAAAGAAAAGATGTTATTATTGTTGCATCAGTTAGTTGTATTTATGGTTTAGGTACACCTGAAAGTTATTATAAAGGAACAGTTACTTTAAACATAAATGACAATATAAATCGGGATGATTTTCTGCGCCATCTTATTTTTACTCAATTTAAAAGAAACGACCTGGAATTAACCCCCGGCACTTTTCGTGCTCGTGGAGATATGGTAGAATTTATGCCTACATTTGAAAAAGTAATAAACCGAATTGCTTTTTTTGGTGATCAAATTGAAAAAATAACACGAATTGACCCCGTATCAGGTGAAATTATAGGAAAACCAGATAAACTTATTATTTATCCTGCTGTTCATTATTTATCCTATGACGAAAATATTGACGAAACCATTCAATTAATAAAAAACGAGCTAAACAACCGTCTTGTTGAACTTAAAAGCCAAAACAAACTTTTAGAAGCACAAAGACTAAATGAAAGAGTTAATTATGATATTGAAATGATAAAGGAAATGGGATATTGTAATGGAATTGAAAATTATTCAAGAATTATAGAAAGACGCCCGCCAGGCTCTGCACCTTGTGTTTTGCTTGACTATTTTCAAGATGACTTTTTGCTTGTAGTTGATGAATCGCATGTCACACTTCCACAATTGCGTGGAATGTATAATGCTGATAAGTCAAGAAAAGAGGTATTGGTTGATTATGGTTTTAGACTTCCGTGCGCAGTTGACAACAGACCTTTAATGTTTGATGAATTTTGGAGCAAAGTCAATCAAAAAATATTTGTGTCAGCAACACCTGGTGATTTTGAACTTGAGGTATCAGAAAATCAAGTTGACCAAATTATCCGTCCAACAGGACTTCTTGACCCTGATATTAAAATTTATCCAACATTAAATCAAATTGATGCATTAATGGAAGAAATAAAAACAACCACATCAAACGGATATCGTACTTTAATAACAACATTAACAAAACGTATGGCTGAAGATTTAACTGATTATTTATCAAAATTTGATATAAAAGTAAAATATCTTCACTCGGGAATTGAATCAATTGAACGTGTCGAAATATTGCGAGACTTAAGGCTTGGTAGTTTTGATGTTTTAGTAGGTGTAAATTTACTCCGTGAAGGTCTTGATATGCCCGAAGTTGAACTGGTTGCCATTATGGATGCAGATAAAGAAGGCTTCTTACGTTCTTCAAGAAGTCTAATACAGACTATTGGACGTGCTGCACGTAATGCTAATGGTCGTGTAATTCTTTTCGCTGATAAAATTACTGACAGTATGAAAGATGCCATTGATAAGACTCTATTTAGAAGACAAATTCAAGATGATTATAATAAAAAACACAATATTATTCCAAAAACAATAATTAAACCAATTGAAAATAATCTTCTTCAACTTATTAACTCTTATAGAAGTGTTGAGGATATTGTTTTTGAAGAACTAACTAATCTAAATCTTGATATAAATGACGTTCCCAAACTTATTAAACGTATTGAAAAAGAAATGCACTCTGCTGCAAAGCAGCTTGATTTTGAACGGGCTGCTAGTTTACGTGACCAGTTAAAAAAATTAAGAGAATTAAATAAATTTAATAAGTAACCTAAGTTTTGTCTTTTATATACTGATTGTAAAACTCAAGACATTCATTTGGATAATCTATATTTTTAAATTCATTGCTTAAAAGTTCGCCTGGTATTCCTGCATGGTGAATACGCGGAATAAGGTCTTTTGCTTTCATTTCAATAGGTTTTTGATACTCGTCATCTGTGTCATTTAAAATAAAGATAAGTTCATTATTTGGGTTATTTTTATATCCTACAACTGTCAACTCATGTCCATTTGTAATAAGATTATTTTTATCCCAATATGTAATACCAACGATCACATTTGAGCCATGATTTAATGATTGAACCAAATGGTCAACTTTTTGGTTGTAGTCACCTTTATCCTGAAGAATATTATTATCATCAATAAGCTGATAAGTAATTGTTACTTTATTTTTATCCTCGACAATCTGTTCAACAAAATTTTTCTCTATAGCTGTTAATCCTCTACCATCGGCACTAAAAACACTATCATTTGTATCTGTTAAAGAATTATATGTATTTTGTGTTCCCAAACTCATAAAAGTTGATTGAAGTAATACATCAATGCATGACCTTTCTCCATGTTTTTTTGAATTTGCTTGCTTTAGTGCACGAATAATAGCATTTTTATCAGGTTTCATCATTACTGTTACATAGTCTAAATTATCATTTTCAAAATCAACTTTAAAATCAACTAAATCATTAATTGAATTAATAATTGAATCCGACATACTATCTAAATGGACTTTTTTATATATAGTCATCTGTTCTGATGTAACATTTTCTACCATACGGACAAATTCAGCCGGATGTTTGCTTGCAAGGTTAAATTCCATACTTGCAGCAACACAACAGTTTGAAAACGGATTTAAAGTATACGAATTTATATTATTGTTTATCGGATTTTCACTTTGAGTTTTAACATATAAACGTTCTTTATTTTTTAATAACTGGTTTATTTCTTTTCTTGAAAATGTTCCGAATTTTTGTTCAATTGAATATGGATTACACAATTCGCGTATTGTTTCATCAAGCACTATTTCATTGCTTAAACCGTTTGCACGCTTTGTTGTTGCTATTTTATATAGATTTGTTAGAACACTTGATTTGTCGTTTGAATTGTCGTCAAAAAGTACATTGTTATTTAATAAATAAACAAGACCTTTTTTCGAAGTTTTTGAACACACGCCATAAACAACATCATACATTTTTTTATTATCTGCATTTTCCAATGATGATTTTTCTGACACTCCCGGCTTATTTCCAAAGTTTATATTTGGAAATTTCTGACGATAATAATTTCGTTCAAGTTCAATATTAAACGCATTTTTATGTTTTGTTAAAGCATTATTGGATGCCATACAATCTTTCTTATCTTTAGTTTCAGTTTGTTCTTTTACCTCATGCTGCTTATAAGAAGACGTAAAACATATTCTATTATTCACATTTGATGCAATACTTATCATAATTTTTTCCTAACTATATTTGTATTAAACATAAACATAAAAAAAATTGCTATTTTTTTTTTACTTTGTTAAGTTATGTTAATTTGTGATATTATGTTATTATGGATACTTTAATTTTAAATGATATTAAATTCAAGCTTATAAATGAAGAAAAACTTTTATTTTATACAAAAAAACTATTTAAATTTAAAAATCCAACACAAAAAATAAAAAAAATATTTTTTGATATTATAGACAAATATTTAATTTCCCCTAAATTAAATATGAGCTATTATACAGTATACAACTTAGCTGAAATGGTAAAAATTATAGAAACGATTTGGAATGCTTCTGTTTATGATATTTATAAGCAAGAATATAATTATTCTAATGTTTTACTTAATGATCTAAATCAAATTTTTAACCTAAATGAATTTGAAAAAAAGATATTTGAATCTAAAATCATTCTTGAACCATTAATTCAAAAATCAGGCTTAAATATAAATATACCAACAACAAAAAAACTTATACTAACAGAAGGCATAACAGAACAATTATTATTACCTCGCTTTTCACAAATTTATGGTTATGATTTTGAGAAAAATAATGTTGAGCTTATTCAAGCTGGAGGGAAAAACCAAGTTGCAAAATATTATATTGATTACATTAACTATGTTAAAATCCCCATTGTTATTCTACTTGATAATGATGCTAGGCCAGTTTATGATATATTAAAATCAAAACTTCGTAGCTTTGATAAAATGATTCTTCTTGAAAATGGCGAATTTGAAGATCTGCTTTTATCATCACTTATTAAAAAAGCAATTAATTCAAATTTTAAAAATGTTGTTCAAATTGACGTTTCAGACATTGATAAAAATATATCAAAAGTTGAAGCTTTGGAAAAACTATATAGAGTTAAATGTTTAGGGGATTTTCAAAAAGGTGAGTTTGCTAAACTGATTGAAAAAAATATTTCAAACAAAACTCACCTTTCAAAATCCATTATTAAAGTGTTAGATATTATCCGGGATTTATAAAAAAGTTTATATTTAACTTTCCTCAATATCATATCCGAAGCTTTTCCAAATATTAAAGCCACCCATTAATATTTTTGATGGGTATTCATTTAGTGTAAGTCTCAAAGCTGCTTTTGCACTAAGTAAACAATCCTGGTTGTAACTGTAAAGAACATGTATTTGGTTTTTTGACAAATTTGACATATATTTTTCCAAACGTTCATATGGAACATTTATAGCGCTTGGTATATGCTCGTCATCATATGACGCTTCGTCTCTTACATCAATTAAAACTATTTTTTCATTTTTTTCAACTATTTTTTGAGAAAGTTCATTTGGACTTATTAAATATGCAAGTTTTTTAGCAAAAAACTTTTGTGCTTTTTTTGTATCATATGTTAAATCATTTATGTATTCATGCATCTTATTTATCTCCTTAATATCAATTTCATAAATATAATATTACGGTTATTTAAAAAATTTATTAATCAATTGAACATGTTTTGAGTTTAGGAAAATATCAATAAAAAATTGAATCTTTTTTAACATATTATATAGTGTTAAATAAACTATATCACAAGTAAAAATTAATAAGCAATTATTTTATAATAAAATTTATGGATGAAATAAGCTTAAGAAGTCAAATAGCTCAAAATATCAGAATTTACCGTGCAAAATTTAATATAACTCAGGAGCAACTTGCAAATATGTGTAATACTACACAACAGTATATAAACCAAATTGAAAATGAAAAAGTTACAATAAGTGTATACACTCTGTTAAAAATAGCCGAATCATTTGAAATCGAAGCAAACGACTTAATTTATGCTTCAACCTTAAATAAATCTCTTCGATAATATTTATTTTTAAATATTAATTCTTCAACAAACTTATATATATCATTTTTATTAAATGAGCATAAGGAGATAACCCGACCGCCGTTGGCAAAAAGTTTATCTTCTTTTTTTTTGACATTTGCAAAATAAACATCAACATTTTTGTATTTTTGCTTCAATTTATTTATATTCAATATTTCATCTCCGATTATAGGTTTTTGTGGATAGCCTTTTGATGCAACTACAAGACAATAAGAGACTTTATCATTCCAAGTTAACTTTATCTTGCTTAAATTCTTTTTTATTGCATTGTTTAAAACTTCAAGCAGGTCAGATTTTAAAGATGTTAGTAAGACTTGTGTTTCAGGGTCTCCAAGCCGCATATTATATTCTAATACTTTTATTCCATTATCCGTTAAAATAAGGCCAGTATATATAAACCCGACAAAATCAGCTTTTTCACTTAATAATGCATTTTTTAAGTTTTCTAAATAACTATCAATTTGAGTTTGAAATTTTTCTGACAATATAACAGGACAATAAGCGCCCATTCCGCCTGTATTTGGACCTAAATTATTATCATAAAGTTTTTTATAATCCTGTGAATATAAAAAAGGTAATAATGTTTCACCATCATATAAACAAATAAGTGAAATTTCATCACCTTCTTGATATTCTTCAACCAAAATTTTCTTAGAAGCCTCGCCAAATTCACCATCCAAAAGTTTTTTTAACTTATCCTTTGCCATATTAATATCATCACAGATACAAACACCTTTACCTTTGCATAAACCATCTGCTTTTATAACAAATTTAGATTGATTATTTTTATTAACAAAATTAACAAATTTTGTTTCAATATCATCATATGATTCAATAATTTTGTATTTGCTATTTGGTATATTATATTTTTCCATAAATTTTTTAGCAAATATTTTACTTGATTCAAGTTTTGAAAAATGTTTATTTGGGCCGATTGTTTTAATTCCATAAGATTGAAATATATCAACAATACCATCAGCAAGTGGTTCTTCAGGTCCAATTATAGCTAAGTCAATTTTATTTTCACTACATTTTTGAGCCAAATCATAAAAATCACAAAATTCAATGACTTGTCCTAAATCTTTAAATCCGTCATTTGGTTTTGCTAAAAATAATTTTGATAAAAGTTTTGATTCTAGTATTTTTTTTGAAATTATATGCTCCCTAGCTCCTGAGCCATAAACAAGTACATTCATCTTCTTTTACCTCAACATCAAACTTACAATTTTTTATTTAAATAAAAATAAGGCGATTACTAAACTTAATACAAAGAACAAATTTTGTATATTTGTATAAAAATGAATTTTTTTATAATTCGCAAATATCCCGACTATAAAGGGTATAAAAACAAAAGGAAGCAATACTAAATTTAAATACTGTTTGAAAATAATAGATTTTATACATATTATTAAAATTAAGCAAAGATAAAAAACTAATATTATTGAAAGAAAAACTGAAAAACCTGCCATTAATTTAGG
>USEW01000054.1 GCA_900553845.1 uncultured bacterium | reverse complement strand
CGACTTGTTGTAAGTATTGCAAAACGCTATGTGGGAAGAGGAATGTTATTCCTCGACCTTATCCAGGAGGGTAATCTTGGTCTTATAAAGGCAGTTGAAAAGTTCGACTATAAAAAAGGATATAAATTCAGTACCTATGCAACATGGTGGATAAAGCAAACAATTGTAAGAGCCATAGCAAATAATGCAAGGACAATAAGAATCCCTGTTCATATGCTCGATAAAATAAGAAATCTTAGAAAAGCTACGATTGAACTTATTACACAAACAGGTAAAGAACCTACAAACGAAGCCCTTGCTGAATTTATGAATTTACCAGTAAAAAAAATAGAAACAATAAAAAATGCAATGAAAAGCGATCCTTTAAGTTTAGATACACCAGTTGCTGAGGATTTAACTTTGGAAGATTATATTTCCTGCGATGAATCCAAACAACCAAATAATGAAACACAAAATATTCTTTTAAGTAATGATATATATAAAGCTTTAAATCATCTCGATAATAGAGAGCGAACTATCTTAATAAACAGATATGGACTATTTGGAGAATCAAGAAAGACATTGGAAGAAATAGGTCAAATACTTGGATTTTCAAAAGAAAGAATCCGGCAGATTGAAAACCAGGCTATAAAAAAATTAAGAGAAGAAAAAGATATTGGACATTTAAAGGAATATATTGCTTAAATAAATTCTTGCCATCATTTTATCTTTATGTTAGTCTAAATAATATAAAATAAATTAAATATAAAGGTGGTGAAAAAGAATGCCAGAAGTACGTGTTGGTGAAAATGAAAATATTGAAAGTGCTTTAAGAAGATTTAAGAAAAAAATCCAAAAAGCAGGTATATTATCTGAAATTAAACGACGTGAACGTTATGAAAAGCCAAGTTTAAAGAAAAAACGTAAATCAGAAGCGGCACGCAAACGTAGAGTTTAGTAGAGTTTAATTTATTATAAATTTATTCACAACAATCGACATTTATTAAAGTGTCGATTGTTATATATCAAGTATATACTTTTAAAAAATAGTATATACTTGTTTTTATTAAATTGTGGGATTTTTTGTTAATTTTTGTAACAAAATATATACTAGTTAGGCAATTTTTATATATTAAATGTTTTTATATATATATGGATAACAAAATTAACTGGAGGCAATAATGACCTACAACTATACAAACTCTATGCCAATGATGACTACAACAATGAATACAACTGGTGCAATGCCTGTGACAGGGACATTGATGCCATATTCAACATTAGGCACATATGGCTATTATGGTGGTGCAAATAGTATTTTTGATTATGCATTAAAGTCTCAAGACACAAATCAGACAATGACTTCACAAGCAATGACTAATAACTACAATAATGCATATCAAGGTAATGTCTTATCAGCAACTGCAACCGGACAGACTACAGAAGTTCAAAAACTTGCCAAAGATATGTGCAATCTTATACAAAACAACCAATTGGACCAGTTTTTAGAGAAATGGGAAGAGTTTAAATTAGCAGTATCTCAAAATCCTATTTATTCACAAGCAATTGATACAAGTGACGGCAAAGCAGTTTCAGCTATGGCTGAATCAGTATTCCAAGAACTTACAGGATATAGCATTCAGGATGTACTTCAAAGCACAAGTGACAACTCATTCATAAATGGTATGAAATCAGGTTCTTCGTTAGGTGCTTGGGGCAATGGTACCTCAAGAGATGATGCTTTAGCTTATCTGAGCGGTACAGAAACTAGAGCTTCTTCACAATTTGCAGAAGTTTTTGGTGGCGCAACAGGTGGTTCTTTAACAGCAGCCGGTGGTACAATGGCTGTAGTAGGCGCAGTTGATGGAATAGCTACTGTATTTGGAAAGGAAGCGCCCATAAAAAGCAAAAATTTAGGCAAGATTTCTTTAGTTGCAGCCTTTGCTGGACTTGCTGTAGGCAGTATAAGCGCAGGTATCAAAATGATTCAGGATAAAGAAGCTAATTGATAAATTGTTTTATCTTTATAATTTATAATTGACTCATAATTCTTAAAATGGTAATATTTTATTAAATATTAATTAAGGCATTATGTTGGAATTTAGATTATGAGTCAAAATTATACACAACAACAAATAAAATATAAAACATCAGTTTTACTTTTCATTAAAGGAGCAGCAGCTCCTCTTGTTCTGTATGTTGAGAATCCTGAAGAAGTTTATAATGAATTTATAAACATTATAAATAATTACCACACACAATCTAAATTGATTGAAAAAACTACAATAGGACCAATTAAAAAAATTTGTGTTTTTTCAAATCAAATATCTGCTGTTGCAATGCAGGATGAACCTTATTTAAAATAAATTACCGTTAAAATTTGAGAGCAGGTTATCATGATACATATTTTTACTGACCCCGGTATTTTTTTGGTTATTATCTTTTTTGTATATTGCATAATATATCTTTTCATTAACTTTAAAAAGGTAAATATTAACTTAAATAATATTATAAAAATACTTAAAGATTTTAAATCTGATGAATTAATATACAGATTTAAAGAATTTGATAATTATTTAATGGAAAATAATTATATTAATTCTTATTGGCTAAAATATAAAGAAAACTTAATTTTTAACCGCAGCAAAACATCGGATGTTTCGTCCATAAGCTTGAATATGAATAATATAAATAAAGATGATAACATTCAAACAACAGATGACCCGATATTCTATTTTAATGAAGAAACCCTTGTTCATTCAAAATATAATTATAAATTTCTCAATGCAGCACCAACAATTTTGACAGGGCTTGGTCCGTTATTTACGTTTTTATCAATCGCAATAGGGTTTTCCTCTATTGATTTTTCGACTAATGAACATGCATTAAACTCTATTACAACATTGCTTGCAGCTTTAAAAACAGCTGCTATTGTGTCTGTTCTTGCAGTATCCGGAGCATTATTATTTACTTTAATTGAACGTATATTTTATAATAAACTTTGTATTCAGCCTTTGAATTTTGTTATAAAAGAATTTAACCGTTTATTTGAACGTATTACTTCTGAAAAATTTCTGGTTATGTTGCTTCGGGAAAATAAAACACAGAATATGGCATTAATTAGCGAGATTACAAAACTTAACACTTCAATCGGTTCCAATTTTACATCTCAAATTAATCAAATTGAACCATATCTTGAAAATATAATATACAGTTTAAACAAACTTCGTGCAACTGTTGATAGCAAAGATGCAGAAAGTCAGCTTTTTGAATAGTATATGAAACAATATTTTAACAAAAAAAATGAGGAAATAGAAGAAAACATATTTTGGGTAACAATGAGCGACCTGCTTTTAGGTCTTATGATTACTTTTATCATGCTATTTGTATTGGCTATTTTGGATTTTAGTTCGGAAAAAATTGAAAAACAACAAAAAAATATGCAAACAATGGAAAAAATTAACGAAAAACTCACTGAAAAAAACTTAAATATTGAAATTGATAAACTTGCCAATATTGTTAAAGTTTCTGATTTGGAATTATTTGAGTCAAATAGCTGGGAATTAACACAAAATGGCAAAACTTTTCTTGATAAGTTTTTGCCCTCATACTTTGATGTGCTGCTATCTGATGAAAATATTGCAAGTAAAATATCACAAATAGTTATTGAAGGGCACACAGACTCAAATAGTTTTAGTTATGCAAAAAATGAAAAAGATAACTATAATTTAAATCTTGAACTTAGTGCAAAACGAGCTTTAAGTGTTTCTAAATATATTCTAAGCAAAAGCTACAACGAAAAAATTGATAAAAATTTATACAAAAAAATAAGCATAAACGGTAGAAGTTATTCAAACCCTATACTTAATGACGACGGCAGCGAAAATTTCGCAAAAAGTCGGCGCGTGGAATTTAAAATAATATACAACGAGCCTTCTATTGTCGAAAATATTATTGGTAATGGAATATAAAAACATAATCAATTTTTTAAGAAATCTTCAAATTTCTTTTCAATAACCTTAAATCCACAACCTTCATGCAAAATTGGTTTAAAATTTAAATTTCTTACCGGATACCTTCTGCACATTGCAAGTCTTGTTTTATATTGTGAACAAAGTCCTTCTTTTGTAACATATTTACATGCAAAAATTAAATTCCCTAAGTTATCACGGCCTTTAATGTAAAATCTTTTATATGCAGGAAATAAAAACTGCATAAATTTGAATTCTTTTTCAGTGTATGTGTCATAGCTATACATATAATTGCAACACTTGCCGCATTTTTTACAACTGCCTTCAAGTCTATATGTAACTTTTTCAGGCACAAAATATGATTTAATCTCCCAATATAGTGACTTTACAAAACTTAATAAATAGAAAAATTCAGGTGTTTTTGATACCATAATAATAAAGTATAACATAAATAAAAAGAGAGATAAAAATAAAATGAGAAGAAAAAAAACAGTCAATAACAATGGTTTTATAAACTTGATAAAAAATCTGATTACGATATCGCTAGCTGTCTTACTTGCATTTTATGCAGGTTTTAAATTTTATATTGCATCCTTGCCGCCTATTGAAAACTTAGAGTCATTTACTCCAAATATAGTTACAAAAATATATTCACAAGATGGAGATATAATAAAAACATTTACAGCATACAAATTTGAACATATAAGTGTTGAAAAAGTTCCTAAGCATCTTATTGAAGCTATAATAGCAACAGAAGATAAAAATTTCTATTCGCATAATGGTTATGATGTTTTTGGGTTAATACGTTCGACTTTTGCGAATCTCAAAGCAGGTTCCTTTGTTCAAGGTGCTTCAACAATAACCCAACAGCTTGCACGTATACTTTTTTTAAACAACGATAAAACTTTTGACAGAAAAATAAAAGAATTTATCGTTTCAGCACAGATTGAAAAAACATTATCAAAAGACCAAATTCTTGAGATGTATTTAAATAATGTATACTTAGGCTCTGGTGCCTATGGTGTTGAAGGTGCATCACAAATATATTTTAATAAATCTGTAAAAGATTTAAATTTAGCACAATGTGCTTTGATTGCAGGTTTACCTCAGGCTCCTTCAATTTATTCTCCATTCAATAATCCGGAACTTGCAAAAAAACGTCAAGGACATGTTTTAAAACGAATGCTAAAAACTGGATATATTACACGCGAAGAATATAATAAAGCTGCTGAGACTGAGCTTGTTTTAAATAAGAATCCGCATATTTATTCATACAATAAAGCACCTTATTTTATTGACCTAGTGATGAATGAATTGAATTCGCTTGGTTTTGATGAACGTGATGTTTCATCAGGTGGATACAAAATAACAACAACACTAAACTATAAAGCACAAAAAGCAGCTGATGAAGCAGTTAGGAAATATTTAAAAGCTTATGGACTAACAAAAGAAAAACAACAGGCAGCATGCTATGGCGTATCTCCTTTAACAGGTGAAATACTTGTATATGTTGGAGGAAAAAATTATGAAAAAAGTCAATACGACAGAATACAAAACGCAGTTCGTCCTCCTGGATCAGCATTTAAACCGTTTGTGTACGCAGCAGCACTTCAAAAAGGCTGGAAAATTACTGATAAACTTGCAGATACACCAGTTACAATAGGAGATTGGTCACCTAGAAACTACGGTTCAAAATATCGTGGAACTATGCCTTTATATAAAGGGTTAACATATTCATCAAATGTAATGGCAGCAAAACTTATAAAAGACACTGGAGTTCGCCCAGTTGTTTCACTTGTAAGATCACTTGGAATTTCAACTCCTATTGAAAACGATTTAACTATAGCCTTGGGGTCAAATGGTGTAAAGCTTTCTGAAATGGTAATAGCATACGGCGCGTTTGCAAATGGTGGATATAAAGTGAAACCATATTCTGTCCTACGTGTTGAAACATCGCGAGGAAAAGTATTGTATGAAGCTCCAAAAGCACGAATTATGAAAGCAATAAGCACTGAAACAGCATCAGGTATTACTCAAATGCTAAAAACAGTAATCACTGAAGGTACAGGCCGTGCTGCAAATATAAATAAGCCCGCAGCAGGTAAATCAGGCACAACAGATGATTATAAAGATGCATGGTTTATAGGCTATACTCCAGATGTCGTGCTTGGAGTGTGGGTCGGAAATGACGATAATTCAAAAATGAGTATAGCTTTAACTGGTGGTTCTGTTCCTGCTTTAATATGGAAAGACGCTATGAAAATTGCAACAGAAAACTTTGGTAATGTTGATTTTAGCTATGAACCAATTGATATAATAAAAGAAAAACCACAAATTCAAAATAATTATATCCCATCAGAAGAAATAATTGAAAAAGAGGATAATCAAAATACAGATGGTAATACACCTGAAAATCAAGCTGTAACAACAGACGAAACAATTATAGACAAGACTTCTTCATCCACAAAACCGGTAAATACTGAAGTTGGGAATAAACCCGCGCCAACACAAACTGGGCATCAGCCAGAAACGCCATCTCATGTTAATATGCCAGAGCCAAAACCATCCGAAGGGGAGTAAAACCAATACAACTATTTTTCTTAAACTTGGAATTTGCTTAAGCTAAGCGTGTATTATTGTAAATATTTGTAACAATTATGACAAAAAGATCAAGCAATTATTAAAGTTTTAATTAAAGTTTGTCGATAAATACGAAGTATCGTAGAAAATATTTAAACTAATAGATTAAATTAATTTGAAAGATTAAAAATCATATTAGTTTAAAACAATCAAGAAAAGGAAATTTTACCCCAATGGGAATGTCAGCATCACAAGCTAGATATTTGAATTTGACTGCCCGTAAATCTGATTTAGAATATCAGGGGCAGAAGATTAACCAATCACGCTCAACTTTAGCAAACAAAAGCGCTGATCTTTATTCAAGCATGTTGACAATGACCGTGCCAACACCTCCTGTCGAATCCGATTACATGAAAGAGATCTATTCCTATTCTATGGATGGCAATACTACTACTTTATCCAGTTATAAACTAAGTATGGGAAAAGATGGGTATAATTATGATATTATTTATTCCAAACCAGCTTCTTCTAATATTCTTACTGCCTCTACAACTTCAAATGTCCAAAAATCTGTTAAAAGATTGGCTAGCAATGGTACCCAATCAGACAGTACTCAGATAAAAGTTAATGTTGGGTATAAAAACTCCGATGGCGAAGAATCTTTTTCTTCTAATAAATCACCTAAAATTAGCAGATTGATTGAAATGACGACGACAAATAATGGTAAAATTGAGAGTAAAGAACTTTCTAATATTTTGACAAACTCAGTTGATTTTAGCTTAATGACATCATCAGATGGCACTAGTATTACTGATACAACTAAGTTTGGTAAAAGTACAAATGCCCAAACATTTACTTATAATGATGGTAAAGAAGAGTTAACACTTACTAGATTAACTAATGAAACACTTAAAAATTTATTTGGTGGAACTAGTTCTGGTACTGAGCAATATAATGCAGAAAATGGTTTACTTGAAAAAATATTAGGTACAGATAATATTACAACAAACGGGAATGGTAAATTTACCCAGGTTTATATGGACCAAAATGGTGATGTTTATGTAATGACATCAGGAAATGGTGAGAATGATACGCTATTTAAAGGTGATAGCAATAATGGATATGAAATTTCAGAAAATACATCCATAAAAAAATACAAACTAACAGATATTCTTGGATTAAGCAAAGATACTTCAGCAAAAGATTCATTTATTAATAATGATATTTATTATTCCGACATTTATACAACAAGTGCCGACCAGTCAACTGACAGAATATATCTTTCAGGCTTTACATTTCTTGCCGAGGGGCATAATAACCAGAAACTAAGTTTTAATTATTCAACAGCTAAACAAAATGACCTTGGCACAATTCAAACCATAAACGGCAACCAGGTTAATAGACTCACCAGTTTAGATCTTAAAAGTTTAGGCATTGAAATCGCTGAAAACCAAAATGAAGACGGAGCAACAGATGGTGATAATAAAAATCAACAAGCCATTACATACAATTATTATATGGATAAACAAACAGGAGATGTTTGGAGGCAGACTGTTACAACGTCGACAAGTGGGATTATAAGTGAACAGTGGGGCATATATGAAGCCCAAAAAGAATATAAAATAGAGGGTCAAGATGCCCAGCTTATCGATGAATCTGATTGGCCAAAAGGAATTGAACTTTCAGCATACCCTCCTGGAGAATACGATTGTTATTATGTTCCTGACACCACTGGAACAGCAGGCAGCTATTATCTTGTTAAGAATAGTGCTAATTCAACCGCTTATAATAAATACTTAGAAACAGATGAAGCTACATTAACAACATCGCGTATATACGAAGCAGCAAACACATACAAAATCGAAGGATTCAATGCTGTTGTTGTTTCTAATGACAAAGTTCCAAGCGCTATTTCCAAAGATTATGAACTTGATGATTATATCATTTATGCTACATTTAGTGATAATGATACAAGCTTTTCAAACCCGCTCAAATACTATGTTTTTCGTACAAACGATGAAGAGGGTGAAGCTGTTTGTTCGTACTCATATGAAAAATCATATACTGGAAAAAATGAACTGATACAAGCCAGAGCAAATATTCTTGTTGATGAAAATGGAAGGCTTGCTAAAATAGATATTGCAGGTGCGGGAACATACGCGCTTGAATATGGAAATGAGTTAGATCAGGCTGCATATGATGAAGCTTACCGTGAATATGAATACAAATTACAAGTCTACGAAAAAGAAATGTCTGATATTGATGCTCAGACTTCTATTATCCAACAACAAGATAAAAAGCTTGAGTTGCAATTGAAGTCTATTGACACAGAGCATAGTGCCATTCAGACTGAGCTTGAAGCTTTGAAGAAAGTAATTGAAAACAACGTTAAGTCAAGCTTCGGTACCTTCGGAGGTTAAAAAAAATATATTTCCCATTTATTTTCTATACGATACTTTTATTGGACTTCTTTTCGGTTTATCCTTAATGAAGTCTTTTTTTGATGTGAGAGAAAAGTGAAGAACTTTATTTATAAATCAAAGTTTTATATTATTTTCTTAAGCTATATTTACACCCGCAATAACTTTGTCGATAAAAGCCCTCTAATTTTGCATTTTTTGTTGAGATAAGATAACCATTTTGTTTTTTAAAATCAAATTCCAAAAATTCGGTTTTATTCTCACACTCACTTTGAACATTTTTACCAACTTGAAAAATATCTTGGCTCCTTTTATGTGGACTTACAGTCAATGTTGTTGTAAAATATTTTATTTTATTATCTATTGCATACTTTGCAGTATTTTTTAAACGATAATAAAAACATTTATGACATCTTAAACCTTTTTCTGGTTCATTTTCAAAACCTTTGATATAATATTCCCAATTCTCATTATCATATTCACTTTGAAAATATTCTATATTATACTTTTTACAATAATTAACAAGTTCAACCCAGCGTCTTTCATATTCTTCAAAAGGGTAAATATTTGGATTGTCAAAATAGATAATGGGGCTATATCCTTTTTTTTTTAATAAATCAATAGGATAAGTAGCACACACAGCGCAACAAGCATGTAGAATTATTTTACTATTTTGCCTGACTAACATTATTTTCACTTAAACATTCTTTAAACTTTAACGCAGCATCTTTTGGCGATTGTGCATTTATAATGGCCCTCACAACCGCTATATTTTTAGCACCCGATTCAATAACATCACAAACATTTTCTTGGTTTATTCCGCCAATAGCATAAAACGGAATATCAAGGACATTTTCATTTGCCCATTTTACATACTCAAGTCCAACAGATTTTCTGCCTGGTTTTGTAGGAGTTTCAAAAACCGGACCAACACCAATATAATCAGCTCCTTCTTCAACAGCTTTTATAGCTTGTCCAGGCTCATGAGTTGATATGCCTATTATTTTATCATTTCCTAAAACTTCTTTTGCATAATTTATTTCAACATCATCTTGCCCTAAATGGACACCATCAGCTTTAACGATTTTGGCTATATCGACTCTATCATTAACAATAAATAAAGCATTAAACATACTTGTAAGCTGGCGAATTTTTTTACCTAATTCTATAATCCTTCTTGCATTTGCTTTTTTTTCTCTTAATTGTACAATATCGACCCCGCCTGATAAAGCTTGTGCAACAGAATCTAAAAATTTATCATCACTTTCAAATCCGTCACTATTTGTAACCAAATATAAATTTTTATTATTTAGTAAATATTTTTTTAAATCCAATTTTAAAATACTCCACATTTTTTTTTCAAAGTCATAAACTTGGTAACGTAATTCTTCATATATAAATGAATTATTTACATCATATTCTTCCAAGACCCTTAAACTCTGTTGAATACGTTTAATATTTGCTTTAAACACCGACTCTATATCAAAACGACTATCAGGATTTTGTATTTTAAGTCCTACGTCATTTATACTATCACGAGCAATTATAAGATTTGTGTAATCATTTTCTTGAATTTGACAAATTTTATGACGTACATTTTTTAAAAACGAGGAAAAATCACGGTTATTCAAAATAAACCGTGAAATTTCTTCCAAAATTCTCAATCCTTCAGCTGTACGATTTAAATTTACATCAATAATTCGTTTCATGATAGTTTTATTATAACATAAACTTGGCTCCATTTAATCACGTTTGTTCAAAATAAATATGTCATCCTTAAAGCATAGAAAATAAGGGTCCAAGTCCTTAGTTTTCAAGCTGTTCATGATCTTGCTGGAAGGGGATGTATGCAACAATCTTGAAAACGTGGCAAGTATCCATTCCTCTTTGGTCAGCTCCTGACAGCTCCTCTTATAGGCTTTTTATCGCATTCCCTCGATTGTTGAATTGAAGTCCAATCTTGCGTTTAAGCTTTTTATCGCATTCCCCCG
>USEW01000053.1 GCA_900553845.1 uncultured bacterium | reverse complement strand
TCGTGACTTAAAGCTATTTTCTCATCTTCTAAAAATATTTTTGTAACTTCTAAAATATTATTTGAAGTTTTAAATAGTTTTGAATACTGAATAATTTTTATTCTGGTAAAATTATCATTTTTAAAATAAAATATTGTGAACATTTTATATTTAATATGCTAGTCTTTAATAAAAATATATTTTTACTTTATGATAAAGGTGAAAAAAAGCCTACTGTGTACTTTTTAATAAAGGCTAATTTTATCTTTCATGAGTTCAACCTGGTACTTATTTTGTTCAATTGGATAAAAACATTATTGAAGAAAATAATTTACAAAATATTAAAGATAAAAGTATTATAAAGGTTGAAATACCTTATGAATATAAAAATTTTGTCGAGATAAAAGATATTAATTTGGTTTATATTATTATTTCAATTTGATTAGTAAATTACCAATAATTAGCCTTCAACATAATTAGATAATTTTTCACCATATGCTTTTATAACTCTTTCTGAATCAAGCCCAGTTATCTCTTTATCCATTGCAGCACTTATTAAATGAAGTATTTTAACGGCTCTTTTTATAAAATAACTGTCAAAATTATTGCATCGAAGATCATCAACATCTATTAAGTGTGATTGAAGGTTAATATATAGATTTGCACAATTAATCATTTCTTTTTCAATTTTTTCTATGTATTTACTCGGGGCATTGCCTCCAATCATACGGTTTGACTTTGCAGTTAAAGGGGTCTTGTTTATTATTGAATTCCATTTATCATTTTTAATTCCAAGACCTTCTTTTAAACAATAATCTTTAGGAAAAATATGGTGGATATCTATATTTTCATCAATAAAAGATGTTAAATTCATACTAGAACCGGAAATAAAATCCTTTGCATTTTTCATTATTAAAGCCATAATACCCTTATACGCAGCAGAATTTCTGGTCTGCAAAGAAAGCAAACGACAAGGGTCAAAATATGCTCTTTCAATTGTATTTGGTATGGAGCTGTTGTTTATAATCCAATTCATTAAGCCCACTATGTCAAGAGCATATCTAGTTTCATTTGCTCCGCCGTATAATTCACCAAAAATGCCGCACCAATACCACTTTTCTAACTTTATTTTTACATCTTGATAGTGAAATCTATCGCCCAATGCAGCTATAGTTGCACTAAGCGGAATAATTTGTGTTGAATATGGTAAATCCCTATTGCTATATATGCACAAACTATTTAAAAATTTAGCCGCTTCAATAAAGGCTGTTTCAAGATTTTTTTTATGTTTTTTATAGCAACTTAATTTAAGTTCAAGAACGTTTTTTTTCTTACACAAAACAGCATTATTTTTATCTTGTGCATATGCAAGATATTTTGTGTAAAGAGTCATTGCAGTTAGGAAATCTGTAGCACTTACAGAAGAAAGAATTTGAAGTTTATGATTTTCAAAATTTTTCTTTATTTTATCCCAATCTTCTCTTAATTTAAAACCATCAGAAGCAAAAATTGCTGTTACTAGTTCAAAAACATTCAGTGCGACGCCGCCAGTATTAACATTTTCAAAAACTTGGCATACGGCTTCTTTCGGAGTATCCTTTGATAGTGAGATAACTGGAATATAGTATTTAAAAACATTATTCCTAACCTTACTTTCAAATTTATCAATTAGCTCTAATAAATCTAAAACATGTTCAATATCATTTTTTTTATAATAGTTTTTATATGCATTTTTCCAATTTGAATATTCTAATTCATCAAATATTATATTGGTTGGAATATACTTTTCCGCACATTCTTTTTCAGTTGATGATAAATCCAGGTCAATATTTTTACCAAAGTTACTTGTAATCTGTTTATTTTCATTTACACATATAACCGCTTCATCCCAATCAACAATATCTTTGGCAATTTCAGATAAATTATAATAATAGTATCTTTTAATTTTTTTTCCTTGCAAAGTTTGTGTCTCTACTGGCTTTTTTAAAAACATTGAGTTTAAAATAGAAGTTAAACGCTGCTGACCATCCAAGGTTAAGCTTTTAGGTTTTACATCTGTACTTTCAATACCAGTAAATTTTCTATGGCTAAATTTTATTTCTCCGCCTGTGTCCAAAAACATCACCGCACCAATTGGGAAATTATTGGATAGGCTGATTATTAAAGACTTTATTCTATTATCATCCCAAACCCAATCTCTTTGAAAATCAGGAAGCTGAATGTTACCGTCTTTTATATCTTTTAATATTTCTTTTAATTCTATATCTTGTGATGACATATCCACTCCTAAATTTTATATTTATTACTCTATCATAAAAAATTTTCTTGCGCAAAAGATTAAGAATCTATATATTAAAAGACTCAAACTTTTAACATATGATTGCCATTCACAATTTAACTCTGTTTTTCACACATACCAATTATTTATGGTTTTTATTACAAATTTTTGTATCAATCAGACACATAATTCTTCAAATAATCAGCCAAATTATATTTTCTTTTTATTGAATCATAAGTCATTCTTCTGATTTTACCTGTAACAGGATAATCTGCAAAAGCTCTATCGTGTAACCCTCCAATTGCCCATAGAATCCCAACATATCCGTTTGCAGAGGGTGCATCAAATCCATACTTATCATTCAGATATATTGCAAATTTAAGCGCTTCATTGGGACTACTTGTCCACTCCATAATCTTTTTTGCCCAATACATCCGTAAATATCCATGAATTACTCCTCCTTTTTTTAATTGAATTTGTGTTGCATTCCAGAGTTTATCATGAGTTTTTGCATTTTCTAACTTTTGAGGTAAATATAAGTACGACCTTAAATCAGACTTGTGATAGTTTAAAGAGTTTTTTGCCCAAGTTGCAACATTTGAAAAACTTTTAAAATTCTTTGAATACAAACAAAAGTTATCGGCTAACTCTTTTCTTATAATAAGTTCCTCTAAAAATGTTTCTTTGTTGATATCATCTGCGTAGGACTTAATAACTTCTAATGCAACTCTTTGAGAAGAAATAAAACCGAGATTTAAATATTTAGATAATCCTGATAAAACATTCTTTGAAGGATCATTTTTAAACTCAGAATAATATTGTAATTTATTTTTTATAAAATCCTCTAATGCAAAATCTGCCTCAACTTTTTCATTTGTCAAATTTTCAAATTCAGTTAAAAATGTATAAATATTATAATAAATTTTTCTTCTTAATGTTCCAGCATTATATTCTTGCTTTTCGGAAACATATCTTGAAGGAATTATATTATGCCCATCGATTTCAATTATTTTACAATTTACTTTTTTAAGCCAATCTCGATTCAAAATCGGGTTAAAATCAATAATTAAAAGAGCCGAATCTAAATTTTTAACAATTTCTTCAGGTGTTTTATCGACAACATAAAAATCAAGATTAAATTTTTGAAATATTTTTTGCACTTGCACAATCTGATTATCTATAAATTTTTGTTTTGGCAAATATTTATAATTAATCTTTGGATGAATAATTTTGAGCGGCAGGTTTAATTTATTACTTTTTTGCAAGGCAAATTGAAGAGCAAAATTATCTTTTGAGCGAATTTCTCTTTCGCAAAGATAGAAAATACTTCCAACTTTAACGGGTTTATTGTTCACCTCAAAAATTCTTGCTGGATTAGCAGCTTTTTCTATTGTAAATTCATCTGGCGCATATTTTAAAAGAGTATTTTTTATTATTTTAGGCATTTAACACAAGATATCCTATATTAAGATATGTGGCAAAAAGTATCCATATCAGATATGGAATTAAGATTAAACCTGATAATTTTGAAACAAAATAAAACTTCTTTATGGTAAAAATCAAAAAAATATCAAGAAAAATAATTACTATTAAAGCCAATTTTATATTTTGTAAATAAAAAAAGGCCGGTGTCCACAATAAATTTAAAATTAATTGTAGGATAAAATATATATAGCCAATTTTTTTATTTTTGGCCGGTTTAAAAATATAGAACAACAGAGATATAAAAATTGATAAATACAAAACTGACCAAACAGGACTAAAAACCCAATCTGGCGGAGAAAATGGCGGTTTCAATAAATTATAATACCAAGCGGAATTAAACATATTAATATAATAAAATGTAGTATTGAATAAATAATCCGCTAAATTGGCAGTTTTACTTCAAACTAAAATGTCAAGCGCGCGATACTTTGTCTCAAACTCCCTGATACACAACAACACAATACTTAAAAAAGAGGCTTTTAATAGCCTCTTGAAAATGGTGGAGATTGATAGACAATCTTAGTTTTTAAAAGCTCAAAATGTAGCTTAAGGCTTGTTATTATTGCGTTTTCGTATACTTTGATACCATTCAGATAATGCAAATAAATTTTCTATAATTTCTTTTGCGTCATTTTCATCTAATTCACAATCATAAAATTTTTGAAATGAATTTTTTACTTTTTCTAAATGTTCTTTTGAATATTCCATGTTTCCTCCTTAAAAAAATACAAAAGTTCGAGTCTACTTAACTCTTTTCCATTTTTAAGAAAACATAAAAATCCAAAACCCAGTAATAACAATAAAAAAAGACGAGTCTAAAACTCGTCTTTTATGGTGGAGGATAGGAGATTCGAACTCCTGACCCCCTGCGTGCAAGGCAGGTGCTCTACCAGCTGAGCTAATCCCCCACAGGATTTTATTTACATTTTAATTATAACATCAGCAAAAAATTATGCAACATCTTTTTTCATCTTTATATAAATTTAGTTTAAAAAATGCAAACAAGTCCATTGGCTGACACTTCCTCTCTTTTTTATCTAAACTACTGGCATTTTTGTTTTTCTTTTTTATACCTTAATTTTGTTGATAGGTTGGTTATAGCGCAAACAAAAAATCCCATTATCCCTATACTAAAAATAAAAGGGATAAGTGTTATTAAAGATTTTTGCTTTATAAGTTTTTTATATTCAATTTTTATGTCTGTATTATTTTTATTTGCTAGATTTTTAGCTAGTTTATTAAGTTCATCAAATTTAACAACATCTAAATTATTCTTTATTGTTTCACGGCATTTACCTGTTTTTTTTAATATGCGTTTAAATCCGTTTTCAAAAAGTTCACTACCTGAAATAACGTATAGTCCTACAATAGGGTAGCGAAAAAGCGTTTCCATAAAATTTTCCTTTCCTCGGTCATAAGCAGCACCAAAATACCCCAATCCACCTATCAATACACACGATGTCAACTGACCTTTACTTAAATTAAGCTTTCCTTTTTCGTTTGTGTAATCAATACAAAAATATTTATTTACAAAATCTTTTATTTTTTTATTGTTTTTTGAAATTTTATCACCTGGTGAAAGTATAAATTCACATATCTCCATTAACTTTTTTGACTTATTTCCTTTTTTAACAAGCAAAATCGCACCTAATACGCTCAAAGCCGATGCAATAAAAGCACGAGTTAGATTTTTATATGCGCTTTTTTTTACTTTGTTAATTTTATTTTTATCTTCATCTTTTTTATCAAGTGATGCAATATTTACAAAATCACTTTGTTTAAAAGTTTTAATTGTAAGCAAATTTTTAAAATAATTCAAAGTGAATACAAGTATTGGTATAATTAATGATGTAAGAGCAATTGCTGCCTTTACTGGCACAACTATATTTTTATCGCGACTGTTTTTTATAATTTCATAACTTTTTCCAACAAGTGCTTTTTGTTTTGAATTTAATTTCGTTGAAAATATTCTGCGGAATATCTTCTCTCCCAAAACTTGCGGCAAAAAATATACAATAGCACTTTCAGCTGTTTCCAAAAATGTATTTTCAAATAAATCAGCTTTACTTCGCGAAAATGTCGCCTTTGGAACAAGCTGGGTTGTTGTATCCTGTATAAATCTTGAAGTCGATAAACCCGATGCGCTTTCATTATGCGCTATAAACTTCCCGGCAAGTTTTAGTGGTAATGGTAATGTATTTAATAAATTATTTGTCATATTTTTTCCCTTTTTGGTAAAACTAAAAAACCTGTACATAAAAGTGCAGGTTTTTTATTATTCTAAAAATATAACAAATATGTATTTTATCACCTGCACATTAAATATGTGAGGCTACGCCAACTTTTATTTATATTATACATTTCGTTTTTCATACTTTTATTATAATAGCAAATAAATATTATTCAATATCCAATTTTATATTTGTTAA
This sequence comes from uncultured bacterium, assembly GCA_900553845.1. Lineage (GTDB taxonomy): Bacteria > Cyanobacteriota > Vampirovibrionia > Gastranaerophilales > Gastranaerophilaceae > UMGS1477. The sequence goes on along the minus strand of USEW01000053.1, from coordinate 4,776 downwards.
GTTTTGTAAAGATATGATAAATTATGGGATTTATATACAACTTCACACAAAGCGAACACGCTTTGAATGGTTGCAACCCTTTGGAGCAGTGCATTTTTTTGTTTTTTTCCTTTCAAGCTTTGTTGTTTTCTTCCGCCAACGTTGGTTGGTTTGCTTTATTAATTTTAGTATTTTATGTTCTCCGAGAGGGTATTAAACCGCCTGAGGCAGCGGATTATCCCCTAAAGGGGACTACGGCTCAGCCTTTGGGCTTCGCTACAAGAAGAACTGACAGTTGGCTTTGACTGATTGTGAAAAAAAGCGTAAGCCGTGCGGAAAACAAATCCAAAACAGCTCAGTTTTGGATTTGTTTGTAGTAGTTAATGACCTCTGTAGGAAAGACGACCGAATAAAATGAGGGCGGATGCCACAGGTGGGAAAAAATTGTGTACCAAAGCACAGCAATTGTTAAATTGCGAAACGGAGTTGCTAAAGTTCCGAACCCTGAGTAATCCAAGACATGCCGTCTTCATATTCGTGAAGCCGTCTAGCCACGGCAATATTTAATATGTAAGGGGAGGCACAAAGCCTCCCCTTACAACCCCCTTTAAAATTACATATCCTTTACAGACATCTTTGTTTTTCTTCTTCTGTAACGCCTTTAATCGTTAGATTAACGCGTCCTTTGTCATCAATCTTTATAACTTTAACAATTACATCATCACCAATAGATAGTTTGCTTTCAACAGTTTCAATACGTTCGTTTGCAACTTGAGAAATATGCACCATACCGTCTTTTCCTGGTGCAAGTTCAACAAAAGCGCCAATTGGTATAATTCTCACAACTTTACCCCTACGAACCAAACCTTCAACAGGCTTAAAAGTGGCATCTTGAATCATACGCATTGCGATATTGGCTCCTTCAGCATCATTGCTTGTAATTGTCACACGACCGTCATCTTGTATATCAATCTCTGCACCTGAGCATTCAATGATATTTTTAATATTTTTACCGCCAGGACCTATTACAATACCAATATCATCAACATCAATATTCATTGAATAAATACGCGGAGCATAAGGTGACATTTCTTTAGCAGGCTCGCTTATAACTTCACGCATTTTGCCCAGTATATGAAGACGACCTTCTTTAGCCTGATTAAGAGCTTGTCGCAGTGTTTCATTGCTTATACCCTTTACTTTCATATCCATTTGTAAAGCAGTAATTGCTTCATCGTTACCTGTCACTTTAAAGTCCATATCGCCTAAAAAGTCTTCAATGCCTTGAATATCAGTTAATACAACAGTTGCATCATCTTCTTTAATCAACCCCATAGCAACTCCACCTATCATACATTTAACGGGAACACCAGCGTTCATTAAGGCCATTGAGCTGCCACAAGTAGAAGCCATTGATGTTGAACCATTTGATTCAAGAACATCAGATGTAACACGGATTGTATAGCCATATTCATCCATATTTGGCAATGCAGGAACGTTTGCACGTTCAGCTAAGTTTCCATGGCCAACTTCGCGACGCCCAGGACTTCTTAGTGCCTTTACTTCGCCAACTGAAAAACCAGGAAATATATACTTATGCATATATGATTTTTTAGTTAAAGGGTCAACACCGTCTAATTCAAGTGCCATTGAAGGACCAGCAAGTGTTGCAACTGAAAGAACCTGTGTCTGACCGCGGGTGAATACTGCTGAGCCATGTGCTCGCGGTATTACACCAACTTCACACCATATTGGGCGTACTTCTGTTACTTTACGACCGTCAGCTCGTACACCTTCTTCTATTATCATACGACGCATTATTTTCTTTTCTAAATATTTAAACTCTTCAGCTATAAAATCTATACCTGATTCACTTATCATTTTGTTTATATCATCATCTTCACCCAAAGCTGCAACTTTTTCTTTTACAAGGGTTTTAGCTTCTTCAAGTTTATTTTGACGATATTCTCTGTCAAAATTATGATAAGCATCATAAATCATATCATAAGCTGTTTCCTTTATTATTGAAGCCAAACGACTTGTGTCATAAGGATTAACAAATTCAGGCTTTTCAATACCACAAATTTTTGCAAACTCCAATTGTGCTTCAACTTGTTTTTTTATCTCAACTTGAGCAAACTCAACAGCATGCATTATATCATCTTCGGTCACAAAGTTACATCCGGCTTCAACCATAATAACGCTATTTTCAGTACCTGCAACAACAATATCCAAGTCAGATTCTTTTGATTGTTTATGTGTGGGATTGGCTATATATTCGCCATTAATACACGCCACACGGACAGCACCTATTGGTCCTTCAAATGGAGCTTCTGTTAACATTAATGCAAATGAAGCACCTAACATTGCCAAAGTGTCCGCTTGATTTTCCTGGTCGTAACTCATAAGTTGGGCAACAATTTGAACATCATTGCGGTATCCTTTTGGAAATAAAGGACGAATTGGTCTATCTATTAATCTTGATATTAATATTGCTTTTTCACTAGGTCGTCCTTCGTTTTTTGTAAAACCACCTGGTATTCTTCCAATAGCCGACATACGTTCTTCGTAATCAATCAAAAGCGGGAAAAAATCAATACCAGCACGTGGTTCTTTTGCAACAGTTGCATGGACAAATAACATAGTATCGCCGCAACGAATGGTCACTGATGAACTAGCACTTCTTGCATATTTACCTGTTTCTACCTCTACAACTTTCCCACCAATAGTAAGTTGTATTTTTTTACTTTCAACCATTTTTTTCTTCTTTCTTTTTTCTACCCTTTTATATTTATATAAAATTATACAACAAATTAGATTAATTGTAAAAAAGGCATTAGTAACACTATAAAGAATCTAAGGTAGACAAGTGAATCTAAAATATTGCTCAATAAGTGGAAAGTTATTTCAAATATTATATATACCAATAAAGACTTTACATTATATCTTTTTTTCGATAGCATAAAAGTGCATAATAAAAAAAGGAGAAATGTCCGAGTGGTTTAAGGTGACGACCTCGAAAGTCGTTGTAGGGTTCATACTCTACCGTGGGTTCAAATCCCACTTTCTCCGTTTTTTAAAGAGGATTTTTCTCTATTTTAATTTCTGTATTTTTTGAGGTAGTTTAGGAATTCAAAATTCCATGCCTAAAGTCCTTATATAATAATGGTTTCTATTTGGTTTGCGAATTTTGGGACAGTTTAGGAAATTCGGGCAACGTTATTCCAAAATTTTAGTTAATAATTTTCTTTTTAAGTTGGTAAAAATTTTTCTGAAAGTCGGTAGTTAAATTTATATATTAAACCCTTGATTCTTTATCTGTTGTTTCTAACTTGAAATTTGACTTGTGATATACTATTTTTATGAAATCATTATTAAACCAAATAATATTAAAAAAAGAGTCCCAAATCTTAAAAGAATTACCTTTTTTAAAATTTCAGATTTTCGATACCGAAAATGTAATTCTTCCCAAAATTTCATCACCATATTTATATCTGATTTTAGAAGGTAAGATTCAATTTTCAACTTTTGAAAAATACAAACAAGGGGAATATTTTATCTCAGAAATTACAACTCCCTATACTGCTAAAATTATTCAAGAGCCTTTTTGTGCTTTGTTTTTAGAGTTTACAAACGATGAAATTATCTCTGTTATGTTGGAAATTGAAGGGGAATTTCAATCTACAAATAATGATGAAAAAATATTGAGTACTATTCTTAAACTTTTAAATCTTAATACAGATGATAACAAGTTTATGCAAAAACATCTCAAACGTGAAATTATTTTTAACTTGATAACAGGTAGCAAAGGTAAAGAATTTATAGAGCATATCGTCAAATTTCAAAATGCTGATGAAATTTATAAGATGAATACTTGGATAAAAGAAAATTTTAAATCGGATTTTACGGTTGAAGAGCTAGCAGAACAAGCAAATATGTCTACATCAGGTTTTCATCAAAAGTTTAAAAATGCTGTTGGTATGGGCCCGATTCAATGCCAAAAGAAATTAAGACTTGTTGAAGCGAGACGTTTAATGCTTGACAATGATAAGAATGTAACTCAAGCCGCTCTTGAGGTTGGTTATGAAAGTGTTTCTCAATTTGTAAGAGATTATAAAAAAATATTAGGATTTACTCCGAAAGAGGATATTTTAAAAATAAAGAATTGTGCCAAAAATATAAAGAATAAGGCAAGCGATTAAAATAAACTCCTTTTACAATAATAAAAAAGGAGGTCAAAATGATTTTAACAGATGAATTATGTAACAAATTGTCAGCTGCAGCAAAAGAGAAATCTTAAAAATTAGGAATAGATATTAGTTTTGCAATTTGCGATGAAAACGGATTATTAAAATATTTTCAAAGGTTTGGCCAAGCTCTTGTTTTGAGCATTACTTTAGTTCCGGGAAAAGCATATACATCGGCAATTACTCAAAGCAAAACAAAAGATGTAGCATTGTGGGCACAAGAAGGGAATACACTAATGGCAATTCAAAGTAATGATCCCAAAATTACTCTTGTTAGCGGCGGCTACCCATTATTTATAAACGGTAAAATTGCCGGCGGAATTGGTGTTGGCGGAGGCTCGGAAGAACAAGACTGCCAAATTGCAGAATATGTTTTATTAAAATTTGAAGAATTTGCAAAACAATTACACTGATATAAGGATAACTTTTATATAAAGTTGCCATTAATAATCAAATTATTCGTATTTTTACAATTTCAAAGGGCTAAGGTAAAACTTTAAATTTAAAAATAATTATTCTCCCTCTCCTTCTTAAGGAGAGGGCTGGGGTG
>USEW01000052.1 GCA_900553845.1 uncultured bacterium | reverse complement strand
ATACCATTTTCAGTTCTATCTCCTTTATCTTCACGATATTCAATTTCAAAATATTCTCTTAAATAACCCAAATATTTATTTACTTGCTTTCTTTTCATTGGAGAAGATACTAATACCATTTCTTGTTTATGATTAACTTCAAATGGTAATTTATAATCATAAGCACCAACTTGCGTTAATTTAACTGCTTTATCAATAAAACTACTTCTAAAGTTTATTTGCTTAATATCTAAACTACCTGTATCAGTCTTATCAATCACAATATTATCTATATATTTTGAAATAAATTGTTGTTTTTCTTCTTTTGTTTTTATTTTTTTTATTATTTTGGAAAAAAAGTTTTGTTTTTTATGCTTTAATTTATCAACCAGTATAGCTTTTTTTATCAGAATAGAATTATATAATTGGGAAGTAACTTCACTTTTTGAAATATTCGGCAAAAGTGCATCAAGTTCATGTTTGCATTTTAAAATTTCAAACTCTAAACTTGCATTATTAAATTTCATAAAATAACTTACCTGCTAAATAATAAACTTACTATAATATAATAAATTAAATAAAAAGTATAAAACTCCACTATAAGAATTAAAAAGCACTTTCATATTTCATAAAAAAGTTGTATAATAATTAGGATGAAGTTTATTAATAAAATAATGAATTTAGTAAACAGTGTAAATAGGTTTGAAGCAAGTATTTTAAATACGAAAGCAACCTATTTGGAAGTTTATGAAAAAAATTTACAGCTTGAAAAAGAGATACTTGAAAGAACAAATGAACTTGAAAAAGCAAATAAAACTTTTGTAACTTTGCAAAATGTGTGGGACATGATGAATTCAGATAAACCGTTATCAAGTGTTTTGACAAGTATTGTTGACGGGCTAAAAGGTGAATTTGGATACATTCATTCTTCTATATTAAAAATTGAATGTGATAAATACGAAAACAAAAAATATTTTGTTTCACGTGCAATTTCAAAAAGTAAATTTGCACAAAAATTATCACGTGCTTTTTCAATAAATATTGGATTTAATAAATTTCGAAATACAAAAAATGGATATTTAGATCAGGCTTTATCAAATAATGAGGTTATTCATACTACAAATTGTATTGATTTTTTCTCTCAAATTCTTCCCTCAATTCCATTAGATGTTTTGGAATCTTTTTTTAAAAGGTCAGATGTTGAATCAATAATTATTGTACCAATATTGCCAAATGAGGAACAAGAAGGAGTTCTTTTGGTATATTCTTCACGTGATGATATAAAACAAAATGAAATTAATTTTTTAAAATTATTTGCTCATCAAATTGAGCAAGCAATTGTTATTGCAGGTTTATTTGAAAAAGTTAAAAAACAAGCTGTCACAGATCCCTTAACAGAGTTATACAACAGAAGGTATTTTGAAGAATCACTTTATAGGGAAATTGACCGTTCAAAAAGACAAAATCAACCCTTTTCAATAATTTCAATAGATTTGGATTATTTAAAAAAAATTAATGATAAATATGGTCATCAATATGGTGATTTAGCAATACAAACAATATCAAAAGTATTAAAACAAAATGCACGTTCTGTTGATATACCGTCTCGTTTTGGGGGTGAGGAATTTAACATTTTGCTTCCAGGTATTGATTCAGTTGGAGCAAAGTTAGCTGCTGAACGTATTCGTGTTGCAATAGCAAGTGAAAAAATAAATACAATAGGTCAGATTACAGCAAGTATAGGTGTTGTTACATTTTTAGAACACACTGATAATCCTGACGAGTTGCTTGAGCTTGCTGACCAGGCTATGTATAAAGCAAAACTTAACGGGCGCAATCAAGTTTGTGTATCAAAATCTAAAATGCAATCAAATTGGCAAGAAGTTGCATTAAAAGCATTTTTAGATATTTTATCATCAAATAAAATTCCTTTATCTTCTGCTTTAACAAAAAGTTTAACAGATAAATTAAATAAAACATTAATTGAAGGTAAAAATACAAATGAAACACTATATGGCGTTGTTGATTCATTAATTCAAACATACAATTATAATCATTTAAACGGAGAAACACAAAAAAAAGTTCAAACTGCTTTAAATTTTGCCAAATTTCTTGAACTTCAAAAAGAAGATATTGATGATTTAAAAATAGCTTTGTTGCTTTATGATATAGGCAATATAATGGTACCTGAAGAAATTTTTAACAAACCCCAACTTTTAACATATGAAGAAAAGCTAAAAATACAAAAACATCCATTAATTGCAACAAAACAACTTCTTGAGCCATTGGGAAATAAGATATCCGAAATTATGCCAATAATTGAAAATCACCATGAAAATTGGGATGGCTCAGGTTATCCATATAAAAAATCTGGAAAAGCAATACCATTAACTTCACAGATTATTTTAATTGTAGATGCTTATTTTGCCTTAATTAGTAACCGTCCATATCGTCAAGCCTATTCCAAAAAAGATGCTTTAAGGATTTTAAAAAAAGAATCTGATAAAAAATGGAATTCAAAATTAGTAGATAAATTTTTATACATGATAGAAAATGAGCAACAATAACAAAAACTATAATTTAGATGATCTAATAACATTTTTATACCAAAACTTAACAACATATCGCGGTGCAACAACTGTTCGTGATACAACAAAATTAAGAAATAGTAAATTTGATTGTTACCTTGACAGCCAAATAACTAATCCGCTTGCTTTTACTTTATTTGAACTATCAGATAATGGGGAGCTTCAAATTGATAATCTTCAACGTTTAATTGAAAGCGAAGCCGGTTTTTTATTATTTGTTAATCCAAAAACAGGTTGGATTTTTGCTATTAAAAATACCATGCAAAATAAGAAAAAACTTGTACAAGGTGAAAAAATACAGAATTTTAAAATTAAAATTACACAATAAACAAAAATTTAAATAAAATCTCTCACATCAAAACCATGTTTATAATAAAATAAATATATGGAAGAATTTGATATAAATAAATGTTGGATAAATATATTAAAGACTTTGGAAAAAGATATTCCACCATCAACCTTTGAACCATGGATTTTACCCTTAGTTCCACAATCATATGACGAAAACGGATTTAATATATTGTCAGGTCATAACTTGGCAATTCAGCTTTTAAATAAAAATTATTATGATGTAATAAAAAATGCCATTTCAAAGGAAATGGGGAAAGAAGTTGATTTTAACATTATTTACGATGACAATATCCGAAAGAAACTATCAAAAGGCAAATCAAAAACTCAAATTAAACCAATAACAAAAGATAGCTCAGATGAAGATAAATATGAATCATTAAAGCAAATGCAATCAAGTGCTAATTTAAATTTAAAGTATAATTTTAGTAATTTTGTTGTAGGTGATAATTCAAAACTAGCTTATGTTGCTTCTCAAAGCGTAGCTGAAAATCCTGGTAAAAGTTATAACCCATTATTTATATATGGAGGCGTTGGTTTGGGAAAAACGCATTTAATGCAAGCTATCGGGCATTATATTTTGCATAAACATCCAAAATTAAAAGTTAAATATATTAAAACAGAAGATTTTATCAACGATTATATTAATTCTGTCTTTAAAGATAGCGGAAAAAATGATAAAATGAATTCATTTCGTCAAAAATATAGAAATGTTGATGTACTTTTAATTGATGATATCCAATTTATTGAAGGCAAAGAACGAACAGAGGTTGAAATTTTTAATACATTTGAAACGCTATATAATGCTGGAAAGCAAATAGTTTTAACCTCAGATAGACCGCCAAGCGCCATACCTAACTTATCCGATAGATTAAAAAGTCGTTTTGAATGGGGTTTAATGGCTGATATTCAAGTGCCTGATCTTGAAACACGAGCTGCTATTGTTTCAAAATTATGCTCAACCACAAGTGTTAAATTTCCAAATAATGTTATTTTTCTTCTTGCAAAAACATATAATAAAAATATTCGTGAACTTGAGGGGGCGTTTATTAGATTGAATGCATATTGTCAAATTAATGATGCCATATTAACCGAAGAACTTGCAAATAAAGTTTTAAATTTAAAACAAACCGATAAGAAATTGAATATTAACAATATAATTGATGCGGTATCTTCATATTATGATTTAAAATCTTCTGATATTCTATCAAGTATGCGAAGTAATAAAATATCTCTAGCTAGGCAACTTGTAATTTATTTATGTCGGGAGTTAAATGGGGATAGTTTTTCTCATATAGCAAAAGCATTGGATAAGAAACATACAACTATTATGTATTCTTATGAAAAAATAAAAGAAGCTATAAAAAATAAACCAAATATAGCAATTGATTTGTCAAACATAAAAAATAAAATGTAAAAAATTTGCTATAAATATTATAATTCTGTTATAATTTTTTTAAATATTATAAGAAAAAGGGTAAAAGAGGAGAATAATAATAAATGGCAAAAGATTGTAGTTTTGATATTGTATCTGAGTTTGACAAAATGGAACTTGTTAATGCTGTTGAGCAAACAAAAAAAGAAATTTCATCAAGGTTTGATCTAAAAGATTCAAAATCAGATGTAGTTTTAGAAAGTGATACTCAAATAACAATAACAACAGAAGATGATACAAAATTGAGAAATATTTTAGATATTTTGCATTCAAAAATGGTAAAGCGAAATTTGTCAATAAAAATACTTGACCCTCAAGGTGTTGAAAATGCACTAGGTGGTAACGTTCGCCAAGTATTTAAATTAAAAAAAGGATTAACACAAGAACTTGCAAAAAAGATAGTTGCTGATATAAAATCATCAAAATTAAAAGTACAAAGTTCAATTCAAGGCGAGCAAGTGCGTGTTTCAGGAAAGAGTAAAGATGATTTACAGGATGCAATAAAGCTAATTCGTGAAAAAGAAGATGAGTATAAAATACCACTTCAGTTTCAAAATTATAGATAATATATAAAATGGGGATATAAAAAATGAATAAACGCTTGGTAACGTTTTGGATTATTTTTGCAATATTTGTAACATCAATAATCACTGTTATATTAAAACCAACAAGATTAGGACTTGATTTAGTTGGTGGTTCACGTCTTATTTTGGAAGCACAGACAAATGATACAATCGGTACAATTACAAAAGATATGATGGATAGCTTGCAATTTGCCATTGAAAATAGAGTTAATGCAATGGGTGTTTCTGAAACACTTGTACAACAAGTTGGCGAAAGACGTCTTCTTGTTGAAATACCAAATATAAGTGATCCTAAAAAAGCACGTGAGTTTTTAGGAGAAACAGCTCAATTGGAATTTAAAAAACAAACTAAATCTTTTGATGGTTCTTTTCAATGGAGTCCAACAGGTCTAACTGGTGATGATTTAAAAAGAGCGATTTTATCAACAAATCCAAGTAATGGTGAATGGACTGTTGGACTTGAATTTAATGATAAAGGGTCAAAAAAATTCGCAGAAATTACCCAACAACTTGTCGGTCAGCCAATGGCAATATTTTTTAACGGAGAATTAAAATCAGCACCTGTAATACAAGAAGCTATAATTGGCGGACATGCTCAAATTACAGGCGGACAAGGCGGTTTTAAGCATGAAGAAGCCAAACAAATGGTTGACTTATTAAATGCAGGAGCTTTGCCAGTTCCGGCTAAAATTATTCAGGAAAATACCGTTGGACCAACCTTAGGAGCCGATAGTATCAAAAAAAGTGAATTTGCAGCTATCATTGGTATTGGTCTTGTTATGTTATTTATGGCGTTATATTACAGATTACCAGGATTGATTGCAAATTTTGCTTTAATTGTTTATGGCTTTATATTATTTGCTTTATTTAAAACAATACCGGTTACATTAACTTTAGCGGGTATTGCAGGTTTTATTTTAAGTGTTGGAATGGCTGTAGATGCAAATATTCTAATTTTTGAGCGAACAAAGGAAGAGCTAAAATCTGGAAAAACTTTCTATGCAGCAATAAATAGCGGTTTTGACAGAGCATTTACAAGTATTTTTGACTCAAACATGACAACAATAATCACCTGCGTTATATTATATATGCTTGGAACAAGTATTGTTAAAGGATTTGCAGTTACACTTGCAATTGGTGTAATTGTTTCAATGTTTACAGCTATAACAGTAACCCGCAATTTTATGCATATTTTATTTGATAAATGTAATTTAAATCATCCATTCTGGTTTGGCTTAAAAGAAAGTGATATTCCTCAAATTAAAAATAAAAATGATAATAATGACGGTGATAACGCAAAATACGGATTAATCGAGTAAAATTTTTTAAGGAGAAAAATAAATTATGTTTGATATATCAAAACAAAAACAAATAATAGATGTTGTAAAATATCGTTACATATGGTTTATATTATCATTAATTTTGATAGTTCCAGGAATTGTTGCAATGATTTATTCATCCGTTACAAATGAAAATCATTACCCTTTAAATGTTGGTATCGATTTTACCGGAGGGACAATTTTACAATATAAAGTCGATAAAAATATAAATAATAATGAAATTTCAAACTTAAGAGACAATTTGGAAAAAAATGGTATAGCACATCCGGTGATTCAAATAATTTCAGATACAAATGTAAATGAAAATAAAGTAAGCAATATTATTTCAATACGTACAAAGTTTATTGATGAAAACAACCAAAAACAATTGGAGAACATAAAATCAGTAATAAATAGTGAATTTAAACAAGGCGAGCTTGTACAAATAAGTTCAATTGGACCTACTTTGGGTAAAGAGCTTTTTAAAAATTCATTTATAGCAATGCTTCTTGCATTTTTGGGTATATCTGTGTATTTATCACTACGCTTTGAACCAAAATATGCAATAATTGCGTTATACACCCTTGTTCATGATGCTGTATTTGTTATTGGAGCCTTTTCACTTCTTGGAATATTTTACCACGTTCAAATTGATAGTTTGTTTATAACAGCATTGCTTACAGTTATAGGTTTTTCGGTTCATGATACAATAGTTGTATTTGACCGTGTTCGTGAAAATTGTAAATTTTATGCAAAAAAGTTAAGTTATGATGAGATTGTCAATGCATCTGTTAATCAAACACTTGCAAGAAGTATAAATACATCATTTACAACAGTTTTAACACTTCTTGCATTATATTTCTTTGGAGGAACAACAACAAAAGATTTTGTGCTTGCTATGTTACTTGGGATAATAATTGGAACATATAGCAGCATTTTTGTGGCAGGAATGTTACTTGCATGGCATAATGATATTGTAAATAAAAACACAAAAAAGCAGGATTAAAAATTGATAAAACAAATAAACGAAAATATATCACTTGCTCAATTTGTCTCAAATTTAAGGGAAAAATTAGGATTTTCAAAATCAGGACTTGCGAAACGATGCAACCTAAATGAAGAAACAATTGATAGTATTGAATCAGGTCAGGATTTATTTTTAAGTTCAACGGTAAGACAAAAACTTGCAAAAGGACTAAAAATATCTCCAGGTGACATAAAACTATATGAAAAAGATTTTAATATCGAAAATCCTATTTCATTTGAAGAGATTGAGAATATAAAGCTAAAAATATTAAATAAAGAAAGCAATATTATATGCCCTAAATGCGGAAATATTTTAAATACACGGTTAGCCAAAATGTATGATTTGGAGGACAATTTAATACTTCATCCAAAAGCTAATTGTTCAAAATGTACCTTTCAAATAAAATAATGTCAATAAATGTTAAAAAAAAATTAAAAACCTTTAAGTAAAAAATTTCTTAAATTATAATATAATTAGATTATTAATATATAAAGGAATATTAAAAAATGAGTAAGAAACATAAACATTTGAATCATGGAGAAAATCCGTTTAAAGAAAACGAAAATATAGAAAATATAGAAAATACAGTAAATAATGAAAATGATAATATTGAAGAAAATATTGAACCTCAAAATGAAGAATTAAATGAAAGTTTAGAAAGTAATAATGATACATATAAAGAAAAATATGATGCATTAAATAACCAGTATGTTCGTTTAGCTGCTGATTTTGATAATTATCGTAAAAGAACGGAAGCACAAAAAACAGAACTTATAAATATGGGGCTTGAAAATGCATTATTAAAAATGATTGAAGTTTTGGATAATTTTGACCGTGCAAAAAAAACAATGGAGGGCATAACAGACTGCGAAGCTGCTTTAAAAAGTTTTGATGTACTTTATAATCAAGTATTTGAAAATTTGAAAAAATTAGGGCTTGAAATAATAAGTACTGAAAACGAAAAATTTGACCCTAATTATCACGAAGCAGTTATGCAAACTCCGAATAATGAAGTTGAAGACCAAACAATTTTAAATGAACTTCAAAAAGGATATAAATTAAAAGATAAAGTTTTAAGACCAACTTTAGTAAATGTAGCCGTAAACAGTTAAAATTGAAAGAATAAACGAGTATGAGTGATTATTATAGTATATTAGAAATTGAAAGAAACGCCTCAAAAGATGAAATAAAAAGGGCTTTTCGTAAAAAAGCCAGACAATTGCATCCTGATGTTAATAAAGCACCTGATGCTGAAGAAAAATTTAAAGAACTAGGTAAAGCCTATGAAACTTTAGTTGATGATGACAAAAGAGCTGTATACGATAGATACGGTGAAGATGGACTTCAAAATTCAGGATATACGAATCAAGGACCGTTTGATTTTGGATTTGGCGGTTTAAATGATATATTTGAATCATTTTTTGGCGGCGGTTTTAGCGGCATGGGCGGTTTTGAAGATGAAAGCCCGAATGCTCCAAAACGCGGTTCTGATTTAAGAATGAATATAAAGCTTAAATTTGAAGAAGCTATTTTTGGAATTGAAAAAGAAATAAAAGTTGAACATCTTGAAAAATGCGAAGCCTGTCATGGAAGCGGCTGCAAAGATGGCACAACACCTATTGTATGTCCAACCTGTAAAGGACATGGACGCATACAGCAAACAACAAGAACAGCTTTAGGCAGTTTTACACAAGTTACAATGTGTCCACATTGTAATGGTACAGGACAAAAAATAGAACAACCTTGTCCAAAATGCCATGGAGTTGGAAGAGTTGAAACTGAAAAAACAATAAAAGTAAAAATTCCTCAAGGTGTGGATAATGGTGCAAAAATAAGAATAAGCGGTGAAGGTGACTGCGGCATCAATGGCGGATTAAATGGCGATTTGTATTTGGTAATATATGTTGAAGAAAGTAATAAATATATACGTGACGGGTATAATATTCATTCAAAAGTTGAAATAACAATGCCTCAAGCTGTTTTAGGTGATGAAGTTAAAGTTGAAACGTTAGATGGAGAAAAGCTTTTAAAAATTCCACCTTCAACACAATATGGAAAAATATTAACCTTAAAATACCACGGTGTTCCATTTTTAGGAAGCAATAATAAACGTGGAGATCACTTTGTGCAGGTTATTATAAAAACACCAAATCAAATTAGCGATGAAGAGAGAAAATTGTATGCTAAACTTTATGAACTTCAGTCAAAAAAACAAGCAGCGCATAATGATAGTATAATTGATAAGGTTAAACAAGTACTGGGTAGTGGTAAAGACTAATTATGAATAAATTCAAACGACTAATATTCACAAGTATAATTTTTTCAGTATTTATATGTAACAGTGTGTTTGCATATAATTTTGAACCAAAACTAAGAAAATATTTATTAAAACAGGAGCCAAATGTTGAAATAAGATTTGACGGACTTGTCACATTCCCTGATGGAAGTCGGTATTTACCTATAACACCAAGTGTTAGCGAAGATGTTGGTAAAGTAAAAATAGAATATACATATCCAAATAAAAAACAATTAAAGGACCGTCCTGAAGTTATTGTGTTTAATAATAATTATTCTTTAGTTAAAATTATACCTATTGATGATGAAAAATATACATTGTGTAGTTATGAAGATTTGCCAATGAGTGTTAAAACAGGTCTTTTACCGCAAGATATGCTCGTACCTTCAGGTTTAATAGTTCCTGACCATATTAAAGGTATTATGGGGGATTTGGTTATTCCGTTAGTATCTGAAGTTAGTATTGGTAAAAAACTTGTTATTACCGCTAGAAAATATTCAAATATTGACAAAAGTGTTAACAATAAATTGTATTTAACAACATATTTTAGTTCAAATTTAATACGTGTATTTGATGCAAAAACAAGCAAAGCTATTTATACATTAAACTTAAATGGCATGCCAAAAAGTATTAAGCCATTTTATAATGAAAGGTATTTATTTGTTTTGCTTCGCGGAAAAGACCACATTGATATAGTAGATTTAAAAGATGAAAGTGTAGCACGTCAGCTTGACTTTAACGTTGAGCCTTGTGAAATAGTTGTTGACAATTTAAATAATGTAGCTTATGTTGCAACAAATGAAGAAAATGCTTTATATAAAATTGATTGCGAGGATGTTACACTTGTTGAAAAAGTTAAAATTACTGGTGTTCCTGAACATTTGACGATATCAAGTGACGGCAATAGACTTGTATATATTGATAAAAATACTTCAAAGCTTTTTTGTATAACAGTTGATGAAAATTATCGTGTTGATGAATTTTGTGATACATCAAATATTTCAAAAATAATAATAAATGATGATAACTTATATTTAGTTTCACGAACTAAAAACTTGCTAGAAAAATATATTATAACGAAAAAAGCACCAACTGAAGAAGAACATTTTATAAATGAAATAAGAAGCGGTAAAACAGTTGAAGAATATGAAGCTGAACAGAAAAAATTAAAAAAAGCTTCACACAAAAAAGCATATGGCAAAAGATACCAAGAAGGTATGGTAAAAGTATACCGTAAACGTAAATCGTCCTTGGAAGAAGAAGACCCAAGTTCATATCGTGCACAATTTTTAAAGGAAGTTATGGTTGCTCCAAAACCTATGGATATGATTGAATATAACAATCTTTTATATGTATTAGGCGCAAAAGAAAATGAACTTTATATAGTAAATACTGATTCTTTTGATGTTGAAATGATTATCAAATTACCAATCAGTGGTTTTTGTAACAAAATAACAAAAATTAATGAAAACTCAAATATTGCATTAATTACAAATGTTGTTGAAAAAAATTACCTAATTTTTGATTTAGACAAGAAAAAAACAATACAAAAGGTACCAATCGACACAAATTTATCAGATATTGTAATTGTTGAGAAAAATATAAATGAACGGTTGTAAATTTGAC
>USEW01000051.1 GCA_900553845.1 uncultured bacterium | reverse complement strand
AAACAAAAAATATTTTAAATAAACTTGAAGAAACCCGTAAAGAATTTTGGAATTTACCACATGAAAGCGCCAATTTTATAAATATGTTAATAAAAATTTCAAATGCCAAACGTGTTCTTGAAATTGGCACATCAAACGGATATTCAGGCATTTGGATATCAAAAGCGTTAATGCAAACAGGCGGCAAGCTTGACACAATTGAATTTTATCAAAAGCGCATAGATTTAGCCGTTGAAAATTTTAAAAAAGCAAATGTTCTTGATATTATTACAATTCATCAGGGAAGCGCATTAAGTATAATTGAAAAATTTGAAGATAACACATTTGATTTTGTATTTATTGATGCAAGCAAGCCTGAATATTTAGATTATTTCCTTAAGCTTGAAACAAAAATAACTAAAAATTCAGTAATACTGGCTGATAACGTTACTTCGCATTACCAAAAAGTGGAAAATTTTCTAAATTATGTTAAAAATAATGAAAATTATCAATGCGAATTATTAAATTTTGATGGCGGATTGTTTTTAATAAGAAAGAATTAGTGATAATTTTACCAGCCACCACGACTATTACCGGCTAAACGTTGGGCTGCTTGTTGTGCTATGTTAATATGCTCTTGTGCATTATCAACTAAAGGTTGAAGTTGTTGTTGAGTAATAGCAATATTATTAGCCATCATTTGAAGTCTTTGTAAATCAGGTGAATATGGATTTGAAGCAGAAAGATTTTGTATATAAGTGCCTAAATCCGTTGCTTGTGACTGAAGACTTAATAATTGGGCATCATAGTTTTTTTTAACCATTGTCCAATACTGTTCTTGGCCTTTATAAATATTTTTATTTAATATATCTGTTGCCATAAAATCAGACATTTTTATTCACCTTTATCTTGTTTCGTTTAACTGCTGTCCTTTTAAGAAGAAATGTTCATTGCTTTGTGCAATAAGCTTTTCCATTTTATTAAGTTGATATTGTTGATATGTCACACGAAATTTTGCCATTTTAGCCTTTTTATATATACCTAAAATATCTTTTATGGTATTTAATATACTTTTTTGAAAAGTTTGTAGAGGTTTATGTCTATCAAAGTATCGCATTGAAAAGTTTAAAAATCTACGAAGTCGCATAAAATGAATTTTTATTTGTGTTTTAAACATTTTCAAAGCTCCTTTATTCTTATATTTTACCTCTACATATTAATAAAAACAAATTTTTTTTAATAATTGCCAATTAAATTATAATTGTTACAAAAATTTACAATAATAAACATTTGACAAATAATTGCGTGTTATTTAGAATTTATTTATGTATGTAAATATTGACGATATAAAAAATAATGGAAATTCATATGTCATAAATTTTGATGACAATATTAATTTTGATGATAAGAATTATCCTATTAAAGCAAAATTATACTTCAAAATATATGATAACATTATGGAAATAAAAGGCAATGTCAATGGTATTATAAAATTAACTTGTAATAGATGCTTAAAAGAAAGTGATTATAAATTTTCATATGAAATAAATGAATTTTATGCCCTAAATTCACTTCTTGAAGAATATCCTGAGGAATATGAGATAAAAGAAGGCAATTTTATAAACGATTTGAACGGAGAAAAAGAGTTTGATATAAATGAATTTTTATATGAAATTGTAACAATAAACTTACCAAATAATTATGTTTGTGTTATAAATTGTATTGAGAACGATGAAAATATGAAAAAATATTTAAAAAGTTCTAATGAAGATCCGCGAATGGCGGTATTTAAAGAAATAATAGTCAAAGAGAAGGAATAAAAATTATGGCAGTACCAAAAAAAAGAACAGGAAAATCAAAACAAGGACATAGACGTTCAAATTGGAAAGCATCAAAAGTTGAAGTTACAACTTGTCAAAATTGTGGAAGTTTAGTACCTACACATACAGTTTGCACAGCTTGCGGCACATATAAAGGAAAAGTTGTAAGTATTAAAGCTGATGGTTTCAAAGCGACTAAATTAAATGAAGAAAAAGTGCAATCTGAAGTTAAAGAAGAAGAAGTTAAAGAAGAAACTGTAGAAGTAGAAGAAGAAACTTCAAATACTCAAGAAAAAGAAGCAGAATAATAAAATTAAGACTTTACAATAGAGGAAGTGGAAATGACAAGAATAGCTATTGATGCAATGGGAGGTGACCATGCTCCAGGTGAAATAGTTAATGGAGCAGTTTGGGCTGCACATGATTATGGAGTTGCTATTGAATTTGTAGGCAAGCAGGATAAAATTGAACGAGAACTTGATAGAATAGCAAATGAAGGTTTTGTTTATGACGGTTCTGGTGTTTATAAACCAAAACGCATAAAAGTTAATTTAAAAGAACTTGATATAAAAATAACGCAAGCTGAAGATGTAATTGAGATGGGTGAAGCTCCAGGTCAAGCAATTAGAAAGAAAAAACGTTCTTCAATTGTTTTAGCTGTTGATGCCGTTGCTAAAGGTAGCTCAGATGCTGTAGTTGCAGCAGGTTCAACAGGAGCAGCTATGGCAGCAAGTTTATTTGGGCTTGGACGTTTAAATGGTATTGAAAGACCGGCTATAGCTGTTACATTGCCTACAATGAAAAAACCCGTTGTATTAATAGATGCAGGTGCAAATACAAATTCAACACCTGAGATGTTATATCAATTTGGTGTTATGGGCATGTTCTTTTCAAAACATGTTTTAGGTATTGAAAAACCAAGAATAGGCGTTTTAAATATTGGTGAAGAAGCCGGTAAGGGTGATAATCTTGCCCAAATGGCTTATAAGTTATTTGATGAACGTGCTGAAAAAAATGCTGATGAATTTCAATTTATTGGCAATATCGAAGGTAAAGAAATATTTTTAGGTAATTGTGAAGTTATTGTGTGTGATGGATTTGTTGGTAACGTTGCATTAAAAACCATTGAAGGCGCTTCATCAATGTTATTCCACTTGATTCGTCATGAGTTTAAAAAAGATTTTCTTTCAGGACTTATAGGACTATTAGCAAAACCGGCTATGAAAAGAATTTTTGAACGTATTAATTATGAAGAATTTGGGGGAGCTTTATTGCTAGGTGTAAAAGGAGTTACCGTGATTTCACATGGTCGCTCAAAAGCATATGCAATAAAGAATGCTATTCGTGTTGCAAAAGAAGCTGTAGAATCAGGTATAAACAAACAAATTGCCGAATTTAATTTTAATGAAGGATAAAATTTATTATGACAAATATGGGAGTCAAAATATTAGGACTTGGGATGCATGTGCCGGAAACTGTTGTTACAAATGATGATTTGGCTACATTTTTGGATACATCTGACGAATGGATTACAACAAGAACAGGAATAAAAGAAAGACATGTTATAAAAAAAGGCGAAGATTCTGTAACACTTGGAGTTGAGGCTGCTCAAAAAGCAATTGAAAATGCTAAAATCGATGTAAATCAAATAGATGCAATTATTTGTGCAACATCTTGTCCAAAACATTTATATCCATCAACAGCTTGTGAAATTCAAAAAGCTCTGAATTTAAAAAATGCATTTGCATTTGATATAACAGCTGCTTGTACCGGTTTTATATATGCGCTTGATATAGCTCAAGCATATATTCAAAGTGGAAAATATAAAAATATATTGATTGTTGCAACTGATGCAAATACTCGTTTTACTGACTGGAAAGACCGTTCTGTTTGTGTTCTTTTTGGTGATGGTGCTGGAGCTATGGTTTTAAGTCAAGCAAACGATGGAAGCAATGATATATTAGGTGTAAAAGTAAAATCTGATGGTAATTTAGGACATTATATAACATTGCCCTTAAACGGTGAAGGTTGCCCAACTGTTGAACATGATGAAAATACTCCACAACATATTAGTATGCTTGGAAAAGATGTTTATAAATTTGTTGTATCAACAATTCCTCAATTTATCGTTGATACAATTGAAAATAATGATTTAAAAGCTGAGGATATTGATTATTTAGTACCTCATCAAGCTAATGTACGTATTATTGAGGCTATGCAATCACGTTTAAATTATGAAGATAATAAGGTAATTATAAACATCCAGCACTATGGCAACACATCGGCCGCTTCGGTTCCTATTGCATTATATGAAGGAATTAAAGAAGGTAAAATTAAAACGCCATCAAAACTTATTTTGTGTGCGTTTGGAGCTGGCATGACATGGGGTGCGGCTATTATAAATTTGGATAAAGGAGTATGCTAAATATGGAAAAAACTAAAGTTGCATTTTTATTCCCTGGTCAAGGGGCTCAAAGTGTAGGCATGGGATTTGATTTATATCAAAATTCAATAAAAGCTAAAGAGGTTTTTGAGACTGCAAATGAAGTTCTTGGCTATGATATAGCAAAACTATGTTTTGAAGGGCCTGATGAAGAGTTAAAAAAGACAATAAATACCCAACCTGCTTTAACTGCTGTATCAATTGCAGCTTTGGAAGCTTTTAAGGAAAAAAATCCTAATATTGAACTATGTTATACTGCAGGCCATAGTTTAGGTGAATATTCTGCTATGTATACTTCAAATGTATTATCAATTGAGGATACATTTAAAGCTATACAAAAAAGGGCTCAATGCATGAATGATGCAGCAATAAGTAACCCAGGAAAAATGGCTGCTATACTTGGTATGGAAGCTAGTAAAATAAATGAAATTTTAAAGAACGTTAAAAGCGGTGTGGCTCAAGTTGCAAATTATAATACATTAGAGCAAACCGTTATTACAGGTGAAGAAAAAGCAATTGAAGAAGCATGTGAACTTTTAAAAGAAGCTGGGGCAAAAAAAGTCATAATGTTAAATGTTTCAGGTGCTTTTCACAGTTCATTAATGGATAGTGCTTCAAGCGAATTTAAGACTTTTGTTGAAAGTTTAAATATTCAGAATGCAAATGTTCCTGTTGTCACAAATGTTGATGCGTGTGAGACTATTTTAGCTAATGATTTTAAACAAAAAATGCCAAATCAAATTAATTCATCTGTTAAGTGGGTGGATAGTATAAATATAATGATTGAAAATGGAGTTGATACGTTTATTGAACTTGGAGCAGGTAAAGTGCTTTCAGGACTCGTTAAAAAAATAAACAGGGATGTAAAAGTATACAATATTCAAGACATGGATAGTTTAAATAAAACAAATGAAAGTTTAAATATAAAAGGAGTTGAGGTATAAATGACAGATAATAATCAAAAAAACCTTGCTGTTATAACAGGCGGTTCTCGTGGTATAGGAAAAGAATGTGCAATAGAACTTGCAAAAGCAGGTTATAATATTGTTATAACATATGCAGGAAATGATGATGCAGCAAATAAGACAGTAAATGAAATAAAAACATTAAATGTTGAAGCTGAAGCTTATAAATTTGATGTATCTAATAGTGATGAATGTAAAGAAAATATAGCAAAAATTATAGAAAAATATGGCCAAATTGATGCCCTTATTAATAATGCTGGTATAACTCAAGATAATTTGATGATTAGAATGGCAGATGATGCTTGGGATAGAGTAATAAATACAAATTTAAATTCTATGTTTTATATGACACAACCAATAGTAAAAGCTATGATGAAAAAAAGACAAGGTGTCATAATAAATATGTCGTCAATTGTTGGTGTATATGGAAACGCCGGTCAAACAAATTACGCTGCTGCAAAAGCTGGTGTAATTGGATTTACAAAATCATTAGCAAAGGAAGTAGCATCCCGAAATATTAGAGTTAATGCTATAGCACCTGGATTTATACAAACAGATATGACAAAAGATTTAGATACAAGCAAAATCGTTGAAGCAATACCATTAAAAAAACTAGGTGAAGCTTCTGATATAGCTAAAACAGCTAAGTTTTTAATTGTCGATGCTCCATATATTACTGGTCAAGTCATATGTGTTGATGGTGGGCTTGTTATATAATCATAATAAAATAAAATTTTGCAAAAAAATCTTTAAATAGTATAATAAAACATGTAAGTAATTAGTTAATTAATAAAAAATGAGGAAAAAAAAATGAGTACAGTTTTTGAGAGAGTAAAAAAAGTTGTTGTTGAACAATTAAGCGTAGATGAAGCATTAGTTACAGAAAACGCAAGTTTTACAGCTGATTTAGGTGCTGATTCTTTGGATACAGTTGAATTAGTTATGGCTTTTGAAGAAGAATTTGGTACTGAGATACCTGATGAAGAAGCTGAAAAAATTGCTACCGTTAAAGATGCTGTAAATTATATTGAAGCTAACTTATAATAACAGCTTAAAATTTTGGAGGTAATTTATTTGAGAATATAATAAAAACTCATAAATTGCCTCTATTTTAAATTAGAGTAAAAAGGGATACATATGACTAAAAGAAGAGTTGTCATAACAGGCATGGGAACAGTCACTCCATATGGTGTTGGAGTTGATAAATTATGGAAAAATTTAAAAGAAGGCAAAAGTTGCATTAGTAAATTGGATTTAGATCCAAATTTACATACTGTTTTAATAGGTGGTCAAATTAAAAATGTAAATGTTGATGACTACATTGAGCCTAAAGAACAAAAACGCCTTGATAGGTATAATTATTGGGCTTTAATAGCAGCAGACGAGGCATATAAAGATGCAAATCTTGAAAATGCTGATATTGACCCTTATCGTTTTGGTGTAATATTTGGTTCCGCTGCAGGCGGATTTCATACAATTGAAACTCAACATAGAATTATGCTTGAAAAGAAGCCTACTAAATGTTCTCCTTTTACCGTACCAATGATTATCGTCAATATGGGAGCAGGAAAAATTTCAATAAAATATGGTGCTAAAGGTTTGAATAAAAGTGTAGTTACAGCTTGTGCTACGTCAGCTCATTCAATTGGTGATGCATTCCGCTCTATTCAATGGGGTGATGCTGATATTATAATATCAGGCGGTACAGAAGCAGCTATATGTGATATAGGTATTGGCGGATTTACAAGTGCTAGAACATTATCTAAACGTAATGACGAACCACAAAAGGCATCAAGACCTTATGATATAGATAGAGATGGATTCGTTATGACAGAAGGTGCAGGTGTTTTAATTTTAGAAGAACTTGGGCATGCTAAAAAACGAGGCGCTAAAATATATGCTGAAATTGTTGGATATGGTCAAACAGCTGATGCCTATGATATTGTTGCACCAGATCCGGAGGGGAATGGTGCTAAAAAAGCTATGGAGAATGCTCTTCTTGATGCCAATTTAAAACCTGAAGATGTAAATTATGTAAATGCTCATGGGACAAGCACAGGGCTTGGTGATATTGCTGAATCACAAGCAATTGCTGCGGTTTTTGGTGATTTAAATGTTAATAAAAATTTAAAAGTAAGTTCAACTAAATCTATGACTGGACATGCCCTTGGTGCTTCAGGCGCTATTGAATCTATTGCTTGTATTAAATCTATTACAAATAACATTGTTCCACCTACTATTAATTTAGATAATCAAGATGAAAAAGTGGCTAATTTAAATTATGTTCCACATAAAGCAATTGAAACTACGGTTGATGTTGCTATTACTAATTCTTTTGGTTTCGGTGGACATAATGCAAGTTTAGTTTTTAAACGTTATAAAGATTAATTGTGAAATTAAAATAACAAAAAACTTCAGATTTAAATATAAATCTGAAGTTTTTTATATAAAATTATAAAATAATTAATTATATTTTGCACTAGCCTTTAAACGTGCCATAGCTTTAGCAAGTGCAATTTCAGCGCGGACAATATCAGTGTCTGGTTTTGACTGATTTAAACGCATTAAAGCACGCTCTTGTGCATTTTTAGCTCGCACAATATCAATATCCGAACCAAGTTGAGCTTCGTCTGTTAAAATAACAGCGACATTGTCATTAATTTGAAATGTTCCACCTATTGTTGCTATATAATCGTCTTCACCGTCTTTAACAATTTTTGTAACACCAATATCAAGTGCAGTCATAAACGGAATATGATTATATAGAACACCAAAATCGCCATCAATTCCTTTTGAGTATATTTCATTTACATAATCATCAAACACAACACGCTCGTGGGTGATTACTTTAAAATGTATTTTATCCTTAATTGTCATGGTAAAATTTTCTCTTTACTTTTCATCTTTCATATTTTTTGCTTTTTCAATTGCTTCTTCAATTGTTCCTACCATATAAAAGGCTTGTTCTGGTAAGTCATCATGTTTACCTTCGATGATTTCTTTGAATCCTTTTATTGAGTCTTCAAGTTTAACATAACGTCCTTTCATACCTGAAAATTGTTCGGCAACAAAAAACGGCTGTGATAAAAACTTTTGTATTTTACGTGCACGATTAACTGTTTCTTTATCTTCTTCTGATAATTCATCCATACCTAAAATTGCAATAATATCTTGAAGTTCTTTATAGCGTTGAAGAATTTCAAGCACTTTTTTTGCTGTATTATAATGTTCATCTCCAATTATCAATGGGTCAAGTACACGACTATTAGAAGCAAGAGGGTCAACAGCAGGATAAATCCCCAAAGATGCAATTTGACGGGATAAAACAGTGGAAGCATCCAAGTGTGAAAATGTAGTAGCCGGAGCCGGATCTGTTAAATCATCAGCAGGTACATAAATAGCTTGAACGGATGTAATTGAACCATCTTTTGTTGAAGTAATACGTTCTTGTAATTCACCCATTTCATTAGCTAATGTTGGTTGATATCCTACAGCTGAAGGCATACGTCCAAGTAAGGCTGAAACTTCAGAGCCAGCTTGAACAAATCTAAATATATTATCAATAAATAATAAAACATCTTGTTTTGAATAATCACGAAAATATTCAGCCGCTGTTAACGCGCTTAGTCCAACACGCATACGAGCACCGGGAGGTTCATTCATTTGACCATATATCAAAGCAACTTTATCAATTACATTTGATTCTTTCATTTCGGTCCATAAATCATTTCCTTCACGTGTTCTTTCGCCCACACCGCCGAATACTGAAACACCTGAATGTTCCATTGCTATATTTTGTATTAATTCCATAATAAGAACTGTTTTACCAACTCCGGCACCACCAAAAAGTCCTATTTTACCACCTTTTTGATATGGTTGAAGCAAATCAATTGCTTTTATTCCAGTTTCAAGGATTTCAACTTCTGTATTTTGGTCAGTTAATTTAGGTGATTCTCTGTGAATTGGCAAGTAGGTATCTGTTTCTATATTACCAGCATTATCAACCGGTTCACCTAATACATTTAAAATTCGACCAAGAACATTTTTACCTACAGGTATTTTAATTGGTTCACCAGTATTTTGAACTTTCATTCCACGTTTTAAGCCATCAGTTGAACTCATGGCTACTGTTCTTACTTTATTTTCTCCAAGCAACTGTTGCACTTCCAATACAACTTTTTCACCATTTTCAAAATATATATTTAAAGCATCATATATTTTGGGTAAATTGTTTTGTTCAAATTCAACATCAATTACAGGTCCTATAATCTGTGTAATTACACCTTCTTTATTTGTTAAAACATCCATAGATACTTATCCTTACTATAATATTTATACTTTATTATACAAAATTTTATAAATTATGTCTAATTCTTTTTAAAAAATCTTTTACTTTCGATTAATACTGGCAACCCTCTAACTACACAAAAAACAAGTGATATATATGCACAACTATATGCAATAATTGAAATAATTGCTTTATATTTATAATCAACAGGCAAATGTGCAAGAATCATTAGACCAAATGCTAAAGCTTTCGTAACAGCATAAGTAAACCGGCTAAAATTTGAAGCAACAATAAATTTACCAAGTTTTGATTCCATCATTGTTGTTGAGCCAAATGCAGTATATCCTTTTTCAAAAGCAAGACTTCTTACTCCATCCGTTAATATGCCGCGTGTTACAACAACAAGTGGAAAAACAACATTCAACCAACCAAGCGCAACAAATGATATCCAATAAATATTTTCAACTATTCTATCCCCAAGGATATCAAGCATAGCACCAAATTTTGAAGATTCATTAAGTTTCCTTGCTACATATCCATCAAGACCGTCAAACCATATGGCTATTGCTGTTAAAATAAATGCAAGTATATAAGTTTTAACATTGACAAAAAATAGTAGTATAATTGCTATTAATGCTATAAATATTCTTGAAATTGTAATTATATTAGCCATATTTAAAATGCCTCTTTTCTTTTTCATTTATATTACTATCGTTTAGAACGGGATGAAACATAACTTACATTATCAAGTTGTTTCATTTTAGCTTCGCCAAGCATTAATTTTTCTGCATCCTCAAGTACTTTCACAACTTCATAACCGTTTTCACCATCACTTCGTGCTTTTGTTTTATTTTCAATACAGGTTACAAAATGTTGACATTCTAATTTTAAAGGTTCTATTTCAATATAATCAAGAGATATCACTTGATTGTTATTTGGAGTTGTATTATCAAATATTCTCAACTTATTATCAGACAATGTATCGTCAAAAATAGCGGTCGCTTTTGTACCTCTTACAAGTAAATTAACTCTCTTTTGAGGATGTATCCAACTATCTGAAATATGTCCTATTATTCCAGCTTCAAATTCTAAAGTTATATGTGTTATATCCATTATATCATTTCCGCTTGAAGAAGCACCAACTGCTGATATAACTTTTTTAGGTTTTTTATCAATAATATAACTTATCATTGAAACATCATGCGGGGCTAAATCCCACATTACACTTCTATCATTTTTGAAATAATTTATATTTAACCTGTCGCTTTGAACATATTTTATATCACCCAGAACATTTTCTTCAATTAGCATTTTTAAACGATTAACCACGGGATGATACAAAAGTAAATGTCCTACCATTAAAACAAGATCTTTACTATCAGCTAAATTTCTTAAAGATAGTGCTTCATTTGCTACAGTTGATATTGGCTTTTCAACATAGACATTTTTTTCATGCTCTAAAAGTTCTTTAACTATTTTATAGTGTGTATGACTTGGAGTCACAACAACGACACCTTTTATTTCAGGATTGTTTAATATTTCATTATAATCCTTTGTTATATTTACATTACTATATTCATTAACAACATTCTTTAAATTTTCTTCATCAATATCACAAACTGTATGAAGATAACCTAAATTATAAAAATTTCGAATAATATTTCGACCCCATAGTCCGGCACCTATTATGCCAATTTTACGCTTTTGCATTTTCTCTCCA